>NZ_JACFYJ010000007.1:0-178961 GCF_037126505.1 Paraburkholderia bengalensis | reverse complement strand
GACAAACGACCCGGCCGCGCATGCGACCGGGTCGTCAAATCCCGCCCTTCACGTTACACCGTTCGGTACCTCAGAAAAGACCTTAACTGAACGGCATTACGCTCCAAAGAGCGTCTTTTTTCGTTTCACTCCGGCAAGACCCGCTTACTTCTTGTAGTTCGCGACGCCTTCCGTGATTTCCTTGTGCGCGGCATCGACGCCCGCCCAGCCTTCGACCTTCACCCACTTGCCCTTTTCGAGCGCCTTGTATTGCTCGAAGAAGTGCTTGATCTGGTCCTTCAGATATTGCGGCACATCGTCGACCGACTTGAGGTCCGCCGTCATCGGGCAGATCTTGTCGTGCGGCACCGCGATCAGCTTCGCGTCGACGCCCGATTCGTCCGTCATCTGCAGCATGCCCAGCGCGCGCGCGCGGACCACGGAGCCGGCCAGCAGCGGGAACGGCGTGATCACCAGCACGTCGACGGGATCGCCGTCGCCCGACAGCGTCTGCGGAATGAAGCCGTAGTTGGCCGGATAGCGCATGCCCGTGCCGATGAAGCGGTCGACGACGAGCAAGCCCAGTTCCTTGTCAGCTTCGTATTTCACCGGATCGCTTTGCGCCGGGATTTCGATGATGACGTTGAAGTCTTGCGGAAGGTCTTTACCAGCGGGAACGTGATTGAAGCTCATGGCGCTCTCTGATCAGGAAGAAAGGTGAAACGTGGCGCGCGGCGCGCGCTGCGCCCCTTCACGATGCGGGACGCGGCGCCCCCGGCCCGGGACACAGCGGAATGCGCCATTATAGCCAATCGGCCGATGACACCCCCGCGGCGATCGGCGCGATAATCTTTCGACGTCCTGCCCCTTCGCGCCGTCCTGACGTTCCGCGACGGTCCGCAGGGGCCAGCGCCGCCAGCGCGCACCCGTTTGCCGCGCAGCGCGCGGACCGTCTGTGCAGTCTCTTTCGTTGTCAGTCTTATCGCCGGCAAGGCAAGGAGCATGTGTGGAAGAAGCGAAACATTTCATCGGGGGTGAATGGACGTCCGCCTCGGGCGGGGAAACCATCCCCGTCGTCGATCCCTCCGACGGCCAGCCGTTCACCACGCTCGCGCGCGGCACGAGCGCCGACATCGACACCGCGGTGCAGTCCGCGCGGCGCGCGTACGAAGGCGCGTGGGGCGCCGTCAGCGCCGCCGAGCGCGGGCGTCTGCTGTACCGGCTGTCGATGCTCGTCGGCGCGTGCCACGAAGAGCTCGCGCAGCTCGAAGCACGCGATACGGGCAAGCCGCTCAAACAGGCACGCGGCGACGCAGCCGCGCTCGCGCGCTATTTCGAGTTCTATGCGGGCGCCGCCGACAAGCTGCACGGCGAAACGCTGCCCTACCAGAACGGCTATACGGTCTTCACGATCCGCGAGCCGCACGGCGTCACCGGCCATATCGTGCCGTGGAACTATCCGATGCAGATCTTCGGGCGCAGCGTTGGCGCTGCGCTTGCAGCCGGCAATGCATGCGTCGTAAAACCCGCCGAAGACGCCTGCCTGTCGGTGCTCCGCGTCGCAGAACTCGCGGCCGAAGCGGGCTTTCCCGCGGGCGCGCTCAATGTCGTCACTGGCTACGGACACGAAGCGGGCGCCGCGCTCGCGCGCCACACGGGCATCGATCACATCTCGTTCACCGGCTCGCCCGAGACGGGCAAGCTCGTCACGCAGATGGCCGCTGAAAACCACGTGCCCGTCACGCTGGAACTCGGCGGCAAGTCCCCGCAGATCGTCTTCGCGGACGCCGACCTCGATGCCGCGCTGCCCACGCTCGTCAACGCCATCGTGCAGAACGCCGGGCAGACCTGCTCGGCGGGCAGCCGCGTGCTGATCGAGCGCAGCATCTACGAGCCGCTGCTCGACCGGCTCGCCACCGCGTTCAATGCGCTGCGCGTAGGCCCCGCGCACGCGGACCTCGACTGCGGGCCGCTCATCAGCGCAAAGCAGCAGCGCCGAGTGTGGGACTTCATCTCCGACGCGCAGCACGACGGCATCGCGATGGCGGCCCACGGCGAAGTGATCGCCGAAGCGCCCGAAAGCGGCTTCTATCAGGCGCCCACGTTGCTGCGCGACGTGCCGCCCACGCACCGGCTTGCGCACGAAGAAGTATTCGGCCCCGTGCTCGCGGCGCTGCCCTTCGCCGACGAAGCCGAAGCGCTCGCGCTCGCCAATGGCACACCGTATGGACTTGTCGCTGGCGTATGGACACGCGACGGCGCGCGGCAGATGCGTATCGCGCGGCGCGTGCGCTCGGGCCAGGTGTTCATCAATAACTATGGCGCGGGCGGCGGCGTCGAATTGCCGTTTGGCGGCGTCAAGCATTCGGGACACGGCCGCGAGAAAGGCTTCGAAGCGCTTTATGGCTTCACGGTGCTGAAGACCGTCGCGATCAGGCACGGTTGAAGCACGAATCCAAACCGTTCTTAAAACAACAGGAGACATCATGCGGTTGACCGGCAAGACAGCCATCGTCACAGGCGGCGGCTCGGGCTTTGGCGAAGGCATCGCGAAGACTTATGCGCGCGAAGGCGCGAACGTCGTCGTCAACGATCTGAACGGCGCGGCGGCCGAGCGCGTCGCGAGCGAGATCGCGCTGGCGGGCGGCAAGGCGATCGCCGTCGCGGGCGATGTCACGCGCGCGGACGACTGGAGCGCGCTGCGCGCCGCCGCGATCGAGGACTTCGGCAGCGTACAGATCGTCGTCAACAACGCGGGCACCACGCATCGCAACAAGCCCGTGCTCGACGTGACGGAGGACGAATTCGACCACGTATACGCCGTCAACGTGAAGAGCATCTATTGGAGCGTGCGCGAGTTCGTTCCTTACTTTCGTGAGCAAGGCGGCGGCGTGTTCGTCAACATCGCGTCGACGGCAGGTGTGCGGCCGCGTCCCGGGCTCGTCTGGTACAACGGCAGCAAGGGCGCCGTGATCGTCGCGAGCAAGGCGCTTGCCGTCGAGCTCGGACCGGACCGCATCCGCGTGAACTGCGTGAATCCGGTAATCGGCGAAACGGGCTTGCTGGCGGAGTTCATGGGCGTCGAAGACACGCCGCAGAACCGGCAAAAGTTTCTGGCGGGCATTCCGCTCGGGCGCTTTTCGACACCGCAGGACATCGCGAATGCCGCGCTCTACCTCGCCTCGGACGAAGCCGAGTTCATCACGGGCGTCTGCCTCGAAGTGGATGGCGGGCGCTGCGTGTAGCGTACAGATGGGCACCCCTCGCGCGATGCGCTCCGGCCGCGCGCGCGGGGGCGCAGATGCGAGAATAGGCGTTAGTCTTTGAAAAGTCAGTGTTTTCCCCAACGCCAACTGGCTATTCAGCGCGTATTGAAAGTTTAGAATCGCGAACGGCGGTACAGCTTTTCCACATATAACGAGCTTTGCGTAGGACCTGCGTAAAGCGCCGAAAAGCGCCAGCGCGGGTCAATAGGAGACAAGCGTGTCCAGTCCTGCGAATCCGCTTCACCATCCCGGCGCAGGTGCGCCGCCTTCCACTTTCGAAGAAGCGACCTACAGAAAAGTCGCGTGGCGTCTGACGCCACTGTTGATGCTCAGCTACGTGGTCGCTTATCTGGACCGCGTGAACGTCGGTTTCGCGAAGCTCGGCATGAGCGCTGATCTCGGCCTCTCCGATGCGGTTTATGGCTTCGGTGCGGGCATTTTCTTCATCGGCTATTTCATCTTCGAGGTGCCGAGCAACGTGATCCTGCACCGCGTCGGCGCGCGCGTGTGGATCGCGCGGATCATGGTGACGTGGGGCGTCGTCTCGATGCTGACGATGTTCGTCACCACGCCCACCATGTTCTACGTGATGCGCTTTCTGCTCGGCCTCGCGGAAGCGGGCTTTTTCCCAGGCATCATCCTGTATCTGACTTACTGGTATCCATCCCACCGACGCGGGCGCATGACCACGTGGTTCATGACGGCCATCGCGATTTCGGGCGTGATCGGTGGCCCGATCTCCGGCTACATCCTGAAGTCGTTCAACGGCGTGAACGGCTGGCATGGCTGGCAGTGGCTGTTCCTGCTCGAAGGCATCCCGTCGATCATCGTCGGCATTCTGGTGTTCGTCGTGCTCGACGACAGGATCTCGAAGGCGAAGTGGCTGACGCCGCAGGAGCGCGAACTGCTCGAACGCAACATCGCCGCCGAGGACGCGACGAAGGAGGACCACGCAATCGGCAAGGTGATGATGAGCCCGCGCGTGCTGATGATGAGCCTGATCTACTTTTCGTTCGTGATGGGCCTTTACGGGGTGAGCTTCTGGCTGCCGACCATCATCAAGTCGACGGGCGTCACGGATGCATTCATGATCGGCCTGCTGTCTGCGATTCCGTTCGCGGCGGCCGTCATCGCGATGGTGTTCGTCGCGCGCAGCGCCGACCGCACGCGCGAGCGCCGCTGGCACGTCGCCGTGCCGGGCTTCGCGGGCGCGCTCGGCCTCGTGCTGTCCGTCGTCTGGGCGCACGACACGACGCTCGCGATGGCCGCCCTCACGCTTGCGACAATGGGCATTCTCACCACGCTACCGCTGTTCTGGAGCCTGCCGACGGCGTTCCTGGCGGGCACGGGCGCAGCAGCGGGGATCGCGCTGATCAATTCGATCGGCAATCTGGCGGGCTTTTTGAGCCCGTATGCGGTGGGCTGGCTGAAGCAGACGACGTCGACGAACGATTCGGGCATGTACATGCTCGCAGCGTTCATGATCCTCGGCGGCGTGCTGGCTATTTGTGTGCCCGCGCGACTCGTTAATAAGTAGTTCTTTTTTTTCGCCTGCGCGGCGCAGCGTTTTTTATGCTTCGCGCGGGCAACCGCAAACCGCAAAACACCCTACAGCAACGTCCGCGCCGCAAAGGCGCAACGCGAACGCCACAGCAAAAAACTAAACAATATTCATCGCGAGGGCACTCTCGCGATAGTGCTCACTGGCCTTCGACGTATCGCCCAGTTGCTCGTGCAACCGCGCGAGGGCGCGGTGCGAACGGATCTTGAGAGTCTCGTTGTCGGCGAGCTTCAACGCCTGCTCGAGGAACGATTGCGCCTTGCCCCACAACTGCTGATGCAGACACAGACGCCCCAGCGCGAACATCAGATCGGCGTCCTCGGGGCGCTCCTTGCGCCATGCCTCGGCCTTCTGGATCAGCGGCAGCGCGTCGCCACCCGCAGTATCGGGATAACGCCGCAACAGGCGCGCGTCCCAGTTCTGTGCGAGCGCGTCCTCGACGATCTTGCGCGCCTCCTGCGGACGGTTCAGCGCGACCAGCAGCTCGGCGGCGAGGTCGGCGAGACGCGGCGAATGGCGCTCCGTCGGCGTCAGCGAATGCCACAGTTCGAGCAGCGCATCGGCATTGTGCCGGCGATCGCGCAGCAGGTTCTCCGCTGCCAGCTGCCGCAACCGTACGGCGACGGCCGGGTGAATCGCCTCGCGCTTTTCGAGCGTCTTCACGAGCTTGAGGACTTCGCCCCAGTTCTTCAACTGCTGCTGCGCGCGCAGCGCAATCTGCTGCGCGTGGATGCGCCGGCCGCCCTGCGACTGCATCTCGGTCAGCGCGAGCAACGCGCCATCGGCGTCGCGGCCGTCGGCGCGCATGTCGGCTGTTGCCATCAGACGGGCGTCCTGCCAGTCGGGCGCCTCGATCTGCGCCAGATACTCGTCGCGCCGCGCGTACTCGTGCATCCGGTGCGCGGCGTTCGCGGCGATCAGGCCGGCCGCTCCCTTGTTGTCGGGATTCGTCAGCGAATCGCGCGCCGCCTTCTCGGCGCGCGAGAAGCGGCCCGCGTACAGATTCGCGATCGCGTCGCGCAGCGCGGCATGCGCCTTCGCGACGCGCTGCCGAGCGCGATACGCGGCCACGCGCTGCGGCATGCGCCAGATGTTGCGCACGATGCGCAGCAGCGCATACATCACGATGAACAGGACGATGATCGCGACGATGAACAGGTTCAGCGAAATATCGATGCGATACGGCGGATAGACGAGCAGCACCTGGCCAGTGTCGAAACGCCCGGCGATCGCGAGCACGACGGCTACCGCAAACAGGAACGCGAGCCAGAGAAGTCCACGCAGCGCCATGATTAACCCCGGTTCCGGTATTGATGCACGGCCTGCAGGCTCGTATCCAGGTTCGGCACGTCGACGGCGCCCGAGGCGTCGTCGACCTGCTTGACGAGATCGCGCACCGTCTGCACCTTCTTCGACGACGCGTCGAAGTAGCGCGCCAGCGCGCCATCCGCCGCGCGCAGGTCGGACTTCAACGCCGTCTGGTTGCGCGCGAGCAGCGCGAGCAGCGCGAGCAGCGCGAGCTTCAGGTTCTCGCGCAGGAAGTAGCCCTGGTCCGGCGCGACCATCATCGCGTCGGCGTTGTCGATGCGGCGCACCTGCACGAGGCTCGTCAACTGCTCGCCGACGCCCGCCACGAACTGGTGCCACCAGGCTTTCCATTTCGGCTCGCCCGTCGCCGCGGCGACGCGGTCGACGTCCTTCGGCTGCGCGGCATGCGGCGTGGCGTGCGCGATGGGCGCCTCGCCCGAAAGCGGCAACTGGTCGACCTGGTCGATGGCGTTGTCCAGCTTGATGGCGAGACCCGTCAGATCGGTGGACGGCGCCGACTTCAGCTTGTCGATGTCCTGCGCGATTGCCTTGCGCACGGCGAGCACCTGCGCGCCGTCCGACGCCGCGAGACGGGTGTCGGCGCTTTGCAGCGCGAACAACGCGAGCTGCGTGTTGCCCGTCAGCTGCAGTTGCTCGCTCGCCGCCGACAGCATCTGGCCGACCTCCGCCATGGTCCAGTCGTCGCGATTGCGCGCGAGATCGGCGTATTGCTGCTGCAGCGCCTGCTGTGCGTTCTGCGCATCGGCGAGCTTGCCTTCGAGCTGCGCGATCTGCGCGTCGGCCTGGCGCACCGTGGCGACGGCCTGCTCCGTCTTCACGCGCAACTCGGCCGTTTGGGCATCGTTGATCTGCTGACGGTGCGACAACTGCTGATCGAGCTTGATGACCCGGCGATTCAGCGCAATGCCGCCGCCGACGGCCGCGACGAACAACGCCGCGATGACCAGCCACAGCAGTCCCGTGCCTTTGCCGCGTTTGGGCTGCTGCATTTCGTAGGGCGTAAACGGCTGGTTCGGCGGAAGCGTGGTGCTGGCGCGCGGCGCGGGATTGGGCGTGGGAGTCGTGGATGCGTTGGTATCAGACATGCGTTCTTGTGCCGGGTTGGACTGGACCGGTTGAACTTCGGGAGGTGCCGCGAGAGACAACAGCGTGCGAGCGATCCGTTCATCGCCCGCACCGGACACCGTAATGCTATCAAAACCCAATCCCCGCGCGGTTTCCGCGATGCGGGGATGAGGCGCGACGAACGCCGCGCGCTTGAGTTGCGTCTGTTCGCTGGCCGTCAGGTGATCGTGTGCGAGCTCGGCGAGATTGCGCACGCCCTCGGAGCTCGTGACGAGCCACGCGGACGGCGTCTTCGCTTCGTCCGACAGCAGCGCGTGAACGCGCGACCATGCGCCGATCGACGGCTCGGGCACGAGGCGCCGGTAAGCCGCGACCGTCTCGACGTCCGCGCCCGCTTCGCGCAGACGGTCGGCGAGCCATTCGCGGCCGCCGTCGCCGCGGACGATCAGCACGCGCTTGCCTTCGAACGCGTTTTCGCCGAGCGACGCTTCGAGCGCCGCGAACAACGCTTCGGAATCGAAGCGCGCGCCGTCGCTGTCGTCGGCGGATGCATGCGGGCTGATCACGTTGTACGCGGGCGCTTGCACGCCGCGATGCGCGAGCGCCGCCACGCTGCCCGGCCCGACGACGCCGATGGGCAGCGCGTGCGGCCAGATCGCGTCGTAGCTGGCAAACGCGTAATCGACCGCGTTCGGCGACACGAACACGACGAGCGCGTCGATCAGCGACGCGAGCGCCGCGCAAGCGGCGAGTATCGTCGGCGGCCGCGATCTCGATCAGCGGGAATTCGATAGTGGCGATGCCCGCGTCGTGCAGCGCCTTCGCGAGCGCGCCGGACTGCCCCGCCGGACGCGTCAACACGACTGTGAGCCGCACGGCATGCGACGAGCCTGCGCCGCCGTGCGGCGGAAATGCGTCGGGCGTCGGGTTCGAGCCGGCCGCCATCACGCGGAAGTCGCCGGGCCGCTCGACGTGCTGAGCGCGCGGACGATCTCGAGTGCGCCTTGCGCTTCGAGCTGGCTCGCGACTTCGCGGCCCAGCTCGAGTGCGGCGCCCGTCGTCGGTGCGGGGGCCGACGCTTGCGCGCTCAGCATGCGCTGACCGTCGGGCGTCGCGACGACGCCGCGCAGATGCAGCGCGCGTCATGCCAGGTCGCGTACGCCGCGAGCGGCACCTCGCAGCTCCCGCCGAGCGCGCGCGATACCATGCGCTCCGCTTCGACGGCGGCCGCCGTGTGTTCGTGATGCAGCGGGGCAAGCCATGCGGCGAGATCGGCGCGGTCCGCGCGAATCTCGATGCCCAGCGCGCCCTGGCCGGCGGCGGGCAGGCTGTCGGCGGATCGAGCAGCGAACGGATGCGCCCGGCGAGACCCAGCCGCTTGAGACCCGCGGCGGCGAGAATGATGGCCGCGTAATCGCCGCGATCGAGCTTGGCAAGACGCGTATCGAGATTGCCGCGCAGCGGCTTCACGACCAGTTCGGGATAGCGCGCGCGCAGCATCGCTTCGCGGCGCAGGCTCGACGTGCCGACCACGCTGCCGGGCGGCAGCGCCGCGAGCGAGTCGTACTGGCCCGAGACGAACGCATCGCGCGGATCTTCGCGCTCCATGATGGTCGACAGTGCGAACCCTTCGGGCAATTCCATCGGCACGTCTTTCAGCGAGTGAACGGCGAGATCGGCGCGGCCATCGGCAAGCGCGTTCTCCAGCTCTTTCACGAACAGCCCCTTGCCGCCGACCTTTGACAGCGTGCGATCGAGAATCTGATCGCCGCGCGTGGTCATTCCGAGGATTTTTACGTCACAAGATGGATATAATTTGTGCAGCGCAACTCGCACGTGCTCGGCCTGCCACATGGCAAGCCGGCTCTCCCGCGACGCGATCACAAGCGTGGCGGGCGGCGTGGGCGCAAGCGTCTCGGAATTCATTGCTTGAGTCATTGGAATACGGGATCGGATAACAAATAATGTTAGCACGCGCTTTGGCAACCTCTCGCTGGCCGCACGGCCATGCCGAAGCAGTCCGACGGAGGAGACGAGCCTGCCGCCGCATCCGGCGCGGGCCGTTCCAACAGCCGCCTCGATCGTGACCCGCGTGGGCCGCCAGAAGCCCCAGCACGGTCGTGCGCGCGTCGATGCGCCGCATGCGCGATGATTTAATGCGGCGCAGCACGCGCGAAGCCGCCTTCTTCCGCCGCGCGTGCTTCATTGCCGCTTTCGCGCAGTGCCCGCAGTTACCGCAGTCATCGCAGTTGCAGTCCACCATTCTTTAGACCCTGGCTTTCCTGAGGAAACATCGTGACGTCTTCCGGATCGGCGCGCTCTGCCCGCCGCACTACTGCCTCGCCCGATGCTGAACGCAGCGCATCGGCCGCCTCCGCCGTCAAGGCCCTGAAGTCCGCCAAGGCCCTGAAAGCAACTCAAGCTCTCGACTCCGGCAAAACCGGCAAATCCACGAAGACCAAGGCCGCCGTCAGCAAGCCCGCCAAAGCGGCCAAAGGCATCGCGGCGAACGCCGGCAGCGCGCTGAAGCGCGCCGGCATCGATGGCGTCGGCAAGCAGGAAACCGCGCGCGCGGTCAAGGCGATGAAGAACAGCGCCGCGCCCGTCAAGGACACTGCCCGCACGCGCGAGGACAAGGATCAGCCGCTCTTCGAGGACATCCGCTATCTGGGGCGGCTGCTCGGCGACGTCGTGCGCGAGCAGGAAGGCGACGAAGTGTTCGACGTCGTCGAAACGATCCGTCAGACGGCCGTGCGCTTTCGCCGCGAGGACGACAGCATCGCCGCGCAGGCGCTCGACAAGAAGCTGCGCGCGCTGTCGCCCGAGCAGACGGTCAGCGTGGTGCGCGCGTTCAGCTACTTCTCGCATCTCGCGAATATCGCGGAAGACCGGCATCGCAATCGCCGCCACCGCATTCACGATCTGGCGGGCCCTTCGTCGCAGCCGGGCACGATCGCACATGCGCTCGACCGGCTGGTCGAAGCGAACGCGGCGGCGACGCCCGTGCTGCAGCAGTTCTTCAACGACGCGCTGATCGTCCCGGTGCTCACCGCGCACCCGACGGAAGTGCAGCGCAAGAGCATTCTCGACGCACAGCACGACATCGCGCGGCTGCTCGCCGAGCGCGACCAGCCGCTGACGGCGCGCGAGCGTCTGCAGAACGAGTCGCTGCTGCGCGCCCGCGTGACCTCGCTGTGGCAGACGCGCATGCTGCGCGATTCGCGCCTGACCGTGGCCGACGAGATCGAAAACGCGCTGTCGTTCTATCGCGCGACGTTCCTCGAAGAGATTCCCGCGCTTTACGCGGACATCGAAGAAGCGCTCGTCGAGCACGGCATCGATGCGCGCCTGCCGCCCTTCTTCCAGATGGGCAGCTGGATTGGCGGCGACCGCGACGGCAATCCGAACGTGACGGGCGAGACGCTCGAAAACGCGATCACCCGCCAGGCCGCGGTGATCTTCGAGCATTACCTGGAAGAGGTGCACAAGCTCGGCGCCGAGCTGTCGGTGTCGAACCTGCTGGCGGGTGCCAGCGACGGCGTGAAGGCGCTCGCGGAAGCATCGCCCGATCACTCGCCGCACCGCACCGACGAGCCGTACCGCCGCGCGCTGATCGGCATCTACACGCGGCTTGGCGCGAGCGCGCGCGTGCGTCTGGGCGAAGGCGTCGTGCCGCTGCGCAGCGCGGGCCGAGGCGCGCCGCAGATTCGCGCGGTTCCGTACGACGATTCCTCCGAGTTCGTGCGCGACCTGCATGTGCTGATCGATTCGCTCGTTGAACATCACGGCGGCTCGCTCGCCACGCCGCGCCTGTCGCCGCTCACGCGCGCAGCCGAGGTGTTCGGCTTCCATCTGGCGAGCATCGACCTGCGCCAGAGCTCCGACATCCACGAGGCAGTGATCGCCGAGTTGCTGCGGCGCGCGGGCGTCGAAAGCGATTACGCGGCGCTCTCCGAAGCGGACAAGCTGCGCGTGCTGCTCGCGGAACTGGCGCAGCCGCGTCTGCTGCGCTCGCCGTACGTCGACTATTCGGATCTCGTGAAGAGCGAGCTCGGCGTGCTCGAAGAAGCGCGCAAGACGCGCGAAAAGTTCGGCGCGCGGGCGGTGCGCAACTACATCATTTCGCACACGGAGACGGTCAGCGATCTCGTCGAAGTGATGCTGCTGCAAAAGGAAACGGGGCTGCTGCACGGCCTGCTCGGCAATCCCGTCGATCCCGCGCGCGCGGGTCTGATGGTGATTCCCCTCTTCGAGACGATTCCCGACTTGCGCAACGCGCCGCACATCATGCGCGACCTGCTGGCGCTGCCGGGCATCGACGCGATCGTCGAGCACCAGGGCAACGAACAGGAAGTGATGCTCGGCTATTCGGACAGCAACAAGGACGGCGGCTTCCTGACGTCGAACTGGGAACTGTACCGCGCGGAACTGGCGCTGATTTCGCTCTTCAACGAGCGGGGCATCACGATGCGCCTGTTCCACGGCCGCGGCGGCACGGTGGGACGCGGCGGCGGCCCGACCTATCAGGCGATTCTGTCGCAGCCGCCGGGCACGGTCGAAGGCCAGATCCGTCTGACGGAACAGGGCGAGGTGATCGCCAGCAAGTTCGGCAATCCTGAAATCGGCCGGCGCAATCTGGAGACGGTGGTGGCTGCGACGCTCGAGGCATCGCTGCTGCCGCACGGCAATTCGCCCGCGCAATTGCCCGAGTTCGAAGCAGTGATGCAGACGCTGTCCGATACCGCGATGGCGTCGTATCGCGCGCTCGTCTACGAGACGCCCGGCTTCACTGACTACTTCTTTGCATCGACGCCGATTTCCGAGATCGCCGAACTGAACATCGGCAGCCGGCCGGCGTCGCGCAAGCTGCAAGACCCGAAGCAGCGCAAGATCGAAGATTTGCGCGCGATTCCGTGGGGCTTCTCGTGGGGCCAATGCCGTCTGCTGCTGACGGGCTGGTACGGATTCGGCAGCGCGGTGGCGGGCTGGCTGGACGCGTCGGGATCGAACCCTGAGCGCGAGCGTCGTCTGAATCTGCTGCGCAAGATGCACAAGACGTGGCCTTTCTTCTCGAACCTGCTGTCCAACATGGACATGGTGCTGGCCAAGACCGACCTCGCCGTCGCGTCGCGCTACGCCGCGCTCGTCACGGACAAGAAGCTGCGCAAGCTGGTGTTCGAGCGCATCGTGGCCGAGTGGGAGCGCACGTCGGCCGTGCTGTCCGAGATCACAGGCAAGAAGGGCCGGCTCGCCGATAATCCTTTGCTCGCGCGCTCGATCAAGAACCGCTTCCCCTATCTCGATCCGCTGAATCACCTGCAGGTGGAGCTGTTGAAGCGCCATCGCGCGGGGGATTCGAACGTGCGCGTGCGGCGCGGGATTCATTTGACGATCAACGGAATCGCGGCTGGGTTGCGGAATACTGGTTGACGTTTGGTTTTTGTTTTTGTTGTTTTTGCTTTGCCCTGCGGGCGGCGGGTCTTTTTTTAAGGCCGCCGCCTTTTTTGCTTTTTGGGCTTGGTGTGCGGTGGGTTGCTGCTCTTTTCGCAGGCATCCGCGATGGCGCCTTCGCGGCGCAGGCTTTTGGCGCATTTGCTTGCCCTTTGCGGTGGCATCCGCTCTTTGTCTCTGGTTGATTAGCGTTGCCCCTGTGCGGGGCGGCCCCTACTTTTCTTTGCAGCGGCAAAGAAAAGCAGGCAAAAGAAAGCCGCTCACGCCGCCAGCCCGTGTTGCTACCCACGGGCTTTCCACGTCCCCACGCTTCAGACGGCAGCACGCTTGTTCATGTTCGTTGCCAACGCGCTCACCGCGCGCATCACCCGCCTCATCCACCCGTACGGCGGCTGGCGCTTTCGAAACTTCAGCGCCCCTGTGCGGCGAACTCTGTGCAGGTTGTCTTGCCGTACAGGGCAACGCCCCGACCGAAAACCAACGCGTACGACGGTTTCCCGTGTGGCGCGAATGCCTACACAGAGTTTGCCGCACAGGGCATGCGTCATTCGCTGGCGCGCCCCGGTGTGGGTGGTGATGCGGGTGAGGCGAATGGACAGAACGCTGGCAACGAGCGGGCGCAGTACGCTGCCGTGCGAACCGTGGGGACGTGGAGAGCCCGTGGGTGGCAACACGGGCTGGCGGTGTGAGCGGCTTTCTTTTGCCTGCTTTTCTTTGCCGCTGCAAAGAAAAGTAGGGGCCGCCCCGCACAGGGGCAACGCTAATCAACCAGAGACAAAGAGCGGATGCCCCCGCAAAGCAAAGCAAAGCAAAGCGCAAAAAGCAAACCGCAAACACACTCCAAGCCTCGCAGAGAAAGAACATCACCACCCCTCGATCATCACCGCATCGAGCTTGAAAGAACCATCCTCCTTGACATCGAAGTACTCACGCACCTCGTCGGGCGCGGACGCCCAGACCGACCGGATCGCTTCGACGCGCGGCTGCGGCGTCTTCATCCGCGCCACCCACGAAGCAAACTCGATATCCAGCCGCCAGCGCTCGCGCGCAACAGCCTCGAAGCCCGCCGCAGCAAAAAACGACAGCCACTCGTCCGCGCGATAGTCGCGAATATGCGATCCATCCCGCAACACCTCGACGGCCTGAAGATGCGTATCGAGCAACGGATGATCGCCGCCGGCAATATCGATGAACAGCACACGCCCGCCCGGCTTCAGCACGCGCCGCACCTCGGCGAGCGCGAGCGGCACGTCGTGCCAGTGATGCGCGCTCATCCTGCTCACGACCCAGTCGAACGATGCATCGCCGAATGGCAGCTTTTCGGCGGCGCCCTGCTGCGTGCGAATATTCGAAAACCCGCGCTCGCGCGCGGCGGCCTCGACCGTCGCCAGCATCGGCGGCGCGATGTCGTATGCCACCACCGACGCCGCATGCTGCGCCACCGCAAAGCTCGCGTGCCCAGCGCCACAGCCCATGTCGAGCACGGCCGCACCCGGCGTCGCAGCCACGGCCGATGCCAGCGTCTGCAAGTCCGCACCCGTCGCGTGCACCTGGCTCGTCAGGTACGCGGCCGCCGTCGAGCCGAACGCGTCGGCCACCTGATCGTGATGCTTCATTGTCTGCTCCCGCCCTGTCGGGCCGTCTGTGAGGTCATGTCGGTGACGTCATGTCGGTGACGTCGTTCCTGCGCCGTCGTGTCTGCGAGGTCCCATCGGTAACGTCGTTTCTGCGCGATCGAACCGGAACACCCGTTCGCACCGGCCGCTCCAGTCGCTACAATAGAACCCGCCCTGTACCGGTACAAGTCAACCAATTATTCTGGTATCGAGATTACCAGCCACCGCATCCGCGCAACATGACCACGCCGTCCTCCGCCGATTCCGCCCCCCCCGCTCGATGCCACCCCCGCCCGCGCGCTCGGCGAGTTCATCCGCGCGCATCGCGAGCGCCTGTCGCCGCAAGCCGTCGGTCTGCCTCCCGGTCCGCGCCGCCGCACGCCAGGCCTGCGCCGCGAGGAAGTCGCACAGCTGTGCGGCGTGAGCCCGACCTGGTACACATGGATCGAGCAGGGCCGGCCGGTGTCCGCATCGGCCGACGCCCTCGCGCGCATCGCCGTCGCGCTGCAGCTGTCACGCGCCGAGCGCGCCTATCTGTTCGAGCTGGCCGCGCAGCGCGATCCCGCCGAGCCCGACCCCGCCGCCGCCGACGCGCCCGCCATGCTGCTGAAGACCGTGCAGCTCGTGCACGCCCCCGCCTATGTGCTCGACCGCCAGTTCACGGCGCTGGCGTGGAACGAACCCGCGGCGGACCTGTTCGTCGGCTGGCTCGACGGCGCGCACGACCGCAACCTGTTGCGCTATACGTTTCTGTCGCCGGATGCGCGCAGTCTGATCGTCGACTGGGAAAGCCGCGCGCGGCGGCTCGCCGCCGAATATCGCGCGGATTCGATCCGCCACCAGAACGATGCGCCCACGCGCACGCTGATCGATTCGCTCGCGGCTGCCAGCGATGCGTTCGCGCGCTTCTGGGCGTCGCAGGACGTCAACGAGCGCGAAGGCGGCCAGCGCCAGTTCAACCATCCGCGCCAAGGCCACGTCGTCTACCACCAGATCACCTTCAAGCCCGCGCATCGCGAAGACCTGAAACTCGTCGTGCTCGTGCGTGAATGACCCCGCCCCTGATTCCGCCCGCGACGAAAAAGCCGCCAGCACGGCGGGTGTTAAAATCGTTGTCTCCTTCAAGGCGGCGCAGCAACCAGCACTCCTGCCGCGCCGTCCGCGTCTTCACCTCGCATACTGCCCATCACCATGACGTCCCAACTGCATAAAAAAGGCGAAGCCTGGTCGGCTCGCTTCTCCGAGCCGATGTCGGAACTCGTCAAGCGCTACACGTCGTCGGTTTTCTTCGACAAGCGTCTCGCGTTCGTCGACATCGAAGGCTCGCTCGCGCACGCGTCGATGCTGGCCGCGCAAAAGATCATCAGCGCCGACGACCTCGCGGCCATTCAGCGCGGCATGGCGCAGATCAAGGGTGAGATCGAGCGCGGCGAGTTCGAATGGCAGCTCGACCTCGAAGACGTGCACCTGAACATCGAGGCGCGCCTCACCGCGTTGATTGGCGATGCCGGCAAGCGCCTGCACACAGGCCGCTCGCGCAACGACCAGGTCGCCACCGACATCCGCCTGTGGCTGCGCGGCGAAATCGACCGTATCGGTGCGCTGCTGAAGGACTTGCGCGTGGCGCTGCTCGACCTCGCGGACAAGAACGCCGCCACGATCATGCCCGGCTTCACGCACCTGCAGGTCGCGCAGCCCGTCACGTTCGGCCATCACCTGCTCGCGTACGTCGAAATGTTCTCGCGCGACGCCGAGCGCATGGCCGATTGCCGCAAGCGCGTGAACCGCCTGCCGCTCGGCGCGGCGGCGCTCGCGGGCACGAGCTATCCGATCGATCGTCACGCCGTGGCGAAGACGCTCGGCTTCGACGGCATCTGCGCGAACTCGCTCGACGCCGTGTCCGATCGCGACTTCGCGATCGAATTCACGGCGGCGTCCGCGCTCGTGATGACGCACGTGTCGCGCTTCTCGGAAGAGCTCGTGCTGTGGATGAGCCCGCGCGTCGGCTTCATCGATATCGCGGACCGCTTCTGCACCGGCTCGTCGATCATGCCGCAGAAAAAGAATCCCGATGTGCCGGAACTCGCGCGCGGCAAGACGGGCCGCGTGAACGGCCACCTGATGGCGTTGCTGACGCTGATGAAGGGCCAGCCGCTCGCGTACAACAAGGACAATCAGGAAGACAAGGAACCGCTGTTCGATACCGTCGACACCGTCGCCGACACGCTGCGCATCTTCGCCGAGATGGTGGCGGGCATCACGGTGAAAGCGGAAGCGATGCGCTCGGCCGCGCTGCAAGGCTTCTCGACGGCCACCGACCTCGCCGACTATCTCGTCAAGCGCGGCCTGCCGTTCCGCGACGCGCACGAAGCCGTCGCGCACGCGGTGCGTGTGTGCGAGCAACGCGGCTGCGATCTCGCCGATCTGTCGCTCGACGAAATGAAGGCAGAACTGCCGAACGTCGCGTCGCTGCTTGGCGACGACGTGTTCGGCTATCTGACGCTCGAGGGATCGGTCGCAAGCCGCAATCATCCGGGTGGCACGGCGCCCGATCAGGTGCGCGCTGCTATCGCCGCTGCGCGAGCGGCGATCGGCTGATTTCCCGTCGTTATCGAGGGCGGCAAGGGCGAACTCTCACACGGGAGTTCGCCTTTTTGTTTTTGCACGAGACTGTGCGGGTTCGCACGTTTTCTTCCGTCATCGACGGGACCTCGCGGACACTTCGCCTCATGTCCCGCCGCGCGCCGTCGGCTACCATCCCGTAACGGCCCGCTTTTCCACACCTCACCGTCATGATCATCCGCCCACAACTTCACTGGTTCCGCATGCTGCTCGCGTGGCGCGGCTCCGTCCTGCCCGAGTTGCTGCCGCGCCTCGGTCTGATCTTTGTGATCTCGCTCATCGCGCTCGGCGTGCACGACAAGGTCGTCAAGATCACCGTGAACGTCAGCACGACGCCGTTCTCGCTGATCGGCATCGCGCTCGCGATCTTTCTGGGCTTTCGCAACAGCGCCAGCTACGACCGCTATTGGGAAGCGCGCAAGCTCTGGGGACATCTGCTCAACGAAACACGCTCGCTCACGCGCCAGGTGCTCACGCTGCCTCGCGAGCAGATCGACAGCAAGGAAACGCAAGCTTTCGTACATGCGTTAGGCGCGTTCGCGCACGCGCTTCGGCATCAGCTCAGGGGCACCGACCCAGCGCACGACCTGTCGACGAGACTCGACAAGCCGCTCTTCGAGCGCGTCATGATGTCGCGTTACCGGCCCGCGACGATCATGCTCTGGCTCGGCGAATGGGTGCAGCGGCACGCGCGCGACGGCAAGCTCGACGCGTGGACCGTGCAGGCGATCGATCGCAATCTGAACGGGCTGTCCGATGTGATCGGCGGCTGCGAGCGCATCGTGTCGACGCCGCTGCCTTTCGCCTACTCGGTGATGATTCACCGCACCGTCTACTTCTTCTGCGCGCTGCTGCCGTTCGGGTTGGTCGAAAGCGTCGGCGCGTTCACGCCGCTCTTTTCGGTATTCGTCGCTTACACGTTCATGGCGCTCGACGCGATCGCATCGCAGATCGAAGAACCTTTCGGCACCGACGACAACGACCTCGCCCTCGATGCGCTGTCCTGTTTCATCGAGGACGCTGCGCGCGACCTGCTCGCGCAGCCTTCCCTGCAGAAAGCCGCCGCGAAAGACGGCTATCTGCTCACCTGAGCCTTCACCCGGCGCGCTCGCACGAAGACAAAAAAAGCGCGCGCCCGTTGCGACAGGCGCGCGCTTTTCACAACCGCGTCAGACGCTCAGTCCGTGCCGTACCGCGGCGAACGCGGACCGTACAACAAGCCGTTCGGGCCGCCGCTCGACAGCAGCTTGCGGCTCGTCAGACCGGCGACGTCATGCGCCTCGTCGGTCAGCGAATGCGCGACCTGCTTGACGGCCGCCTGCACCAGCGCACCGATCAACCCGCCGCCCACGTTGACGTTGCCGCCCAGTTCCTTGCCCGTCGAACTCGCCGTGCCCTGCCACAGCGTATCGCCCGAGCGCAGATCGACGAGCCTCGCGCTTGCCGTCACCACGGTCGTGCTGTCGACCACCGTGTACTTCGAACCGTACTGCGAGATCTTCGTGTACAGAGCGGCATCGGCGCCGAAGATGCTGCGCAGCTTGTCGGGCGCGACGTCCTGGATGTCGTTCGCCGTCGTCAGGCCGTTGTGCTTGAACGTCTCTTCCATTTCGACGACGGGCACCACGTAGTAGCCGCCTTCCGCGAGCGGCATCGTCATCTGCGACAGCATGCCGTAGCTTGCGCCTACATCGGACGTGTCGTTGATGGGCGGCAGCACGAGGATCGTGCTGGGCTTGCTGTTGCGAAACGCCGTGTAGTCCATGTTGCGCACGGGATGCTGCACGCACGCCGCCAGCGTGAACAGGACGGACAGCGCGGCGATCAGCTTGAGTGAGAGGAGGCGCTTCATCATTGGAATTTGCTCAGCAGGAAGTCCATGTAGGTCGACGACTCGGGAAACGACTGCTTCTCGGCCAGCAGTTCCGTCTTCGCCTGCGCGTCATTGCCGACCGTCGCGTAAAGCATGCCCAGATGCGCGTGGAAGCCCGGCGGCACCGACGCGCCCTTCGCGAGAATCTGCTGACGCGCCTTCTCGAGCGCATCGATCTGTTCCTGCGGACTCTTCTGGCCTTTGAAGTACTCGTAGACCTGCGGCTGATAGCCGTCCCACTGATACAACGCGACGTTCTTCGTCGTGTTCGCGCATCCCGTCAGCAGCGTGCACACTGCTGCGACGGGCAGCGCAAGGCCCGTCAGCCATTTTTCTCTCTTCATCTTTGTTCTTCGATGTTTGATGTGTGGATTACTTCGCTGCCTGCAACGCGCCCGCGTCGACCTGCTGGACGAGATGATTGACGGCCTCTTTGATGGCCAGATCGAGCACCTTGCCATTGAGCGTCGAGTCATACGATGCCGTTCCGCCGAAGCCAATCACCTCGCGGTTCGACAGGCTGTATTCGCCCGCGCCCTGGCTCGACGCGACCACTTCGGACGTCGTGGTATCGACGATGTTCAGGCTGACCTTCGCGTAGGCAATCTGGCTCTTGCCGTGACCGAGGATGCCGAACAGCTGCTGATCGCCGACTTCCTTGCGGCCGAACTCGGTGACGTCGCCCGTGATCACGTAGTTCGCGCCCTTGAGCTTCTGCCGCTTGTTGGCAATCGACGCTTCCTGCGCGATCTCGTTCAGGTTGTCGCGCTCGAGCACGGAGAAGCGGCGGCTCTGCTGCAACGTCGTGACGAGAATCGTCTTCGCCTGGCTGCCCACCACGTCGATGCCGTTCGAGAAGATGCCGCGCATGTAGCTCGACCGGTTATCGAACTTGCCGACGGCGACGGGCACGAGCTTGCCGGCATAGGGCACTTGCGCACTGCTGACTTCGGGCGTCGGCAGCGAGCGCGACGCTTCCGTCGCGCACCCGCTCAATACCGCGGCAACCAGCGCGGTGACGAGCCATGCGGAGGATGTAGTTGGCTTCAAGATGTTGATCCTGTTCAAAGAAAGACTTGCGTTTCCGTGGATCTGTCCGGTCATGCGCGTTGTTGCCGCCCGTAGCCGGACAGAGACATGTGTAACGCAACGCAGAATAACGACACTTCGCGATACAACTTTAAAAAAGTATCGCGATGAACAGGACATGCTCGCCGCACGGGAGCATTGGCGAAGCCAAACAGACGATGTGAGAGATGCGAACGGGCGCGCGCGGCCCGTTGCTGAGATATGCAATCCGCATTAGATGCGCTTGCAACAATACCTGCTTAGATATTCGAAGCAAATGCGCAAAGCGCCCGGCTCAGTCGTTGCCGGCCGTGTCGCCCATGCGCTTGAGCAGCGCAACGCGCGCGCCGATGATATCGACCTGTGCGTGCGCATCCATCAGCGGCACGGTTGCATCGCGATAGGCCGTCCATGCGCGTTGCGCGCGTGCGAGGACGGGTCGCTCATGTGACGGCAGCTTCGCATGCAGGCGACGATAGTAGCGATTGAGATCGAACGTCGCGTGTTCGCACTGCGCGTCGAACGAACAGGCGCGGGGCCGCGCCTTCGGGTCCACCTTGCCCGCCTGCATCGCGACGGCGCGCAGCGCCAGCGCGCGGTCGCGCACGGGTTGCAGTTGCATGTCCGCGCCCGCGAGCTGATAGGCGGTGCCACGCGTCGTCGACAGCACCGCGGCCAGCAGCTTGCCATCGGCGTCGCGCCACGCCTCCCAGCGCTTCTGGCTCTCTTCCCACTTCCTGCGCTGCGCGCCGGACACCTTGTCGAGCACCAGTCTGTATGACTGGTCCATCGACGCCCGCCACGCGAGCCGCGCCGTATCCATGCACTGCACCTGGCCGACCGTCGACGACATATCCGCGCGCGCGAGGCACGCGCGCATCGAAGCGTCGATGGGATCGGCGGCCGCGACCTCGGCATGCGCGGCGAGCGGCACACAGGCCAGCGCGAACGCCGAACTCAACGCGCACCACATGGCCCGCGCGTGCATCGACGCGCGGGGCACCGTGCGAAAGCGCAGCGCCGTCTTCATCATCAGGAATCGCGCACGCAATCGACGAAATACTCGATGCGTCCGTTGATCGTTTCGCCGACCAGCCCGTGGATATCCGTATGGAAGCCCGGAAAGCGCTCGTTGAACTCGCGCGCGAAACGCAGATAGTTGACGATGGTCCGGTTGAAGCGCTCGCCCGGAATCAGCAGCGGAATGCCCGGCGGATACGGCGTCAGCAGGATCGACGTGACGCGGCCTTCGAGTTCGTCGATGGGCACGCGGTCGATCTCGCGGTGCGCGAGCTTCGCGAACGCATCGGACGGCTTCATCGCGGGTTCCATGCTCGACAGGTACATTTCGGTCGTCAGCCGCGCGATATTGTTCGCGCGGTAGACGCTGTGGATCTGCTCGCACAGATCGCGCAGGCCGATGCGCTCGTAGGCGGGATGCTGCGCGACGAACTCGGGCAGCACGCGCCACAGCGGCTGGTTGTTGTCGTAGTCGTCCTTGAACTGCTGGAGTTCCGTGACCATCGAGTTCCAGCGGCCTTTCGTGATACCGATCGTGAACATGATGAAGAACGAGTACAGCCCCGTCTTCTCGACGATGATGCCGTGCTCGGCCAGATACTTCGTGACGATCGCGGCGGGAATGCCCGTCTCGCCGAATTCGCCGTCCACATCCAGCCCCGGCGTGATGATCGTCGCCTTGATCGGATCGAGCATGTTGAAGCCGTCGGCGAGCGCGCCGAAGCCGTGCCAGCGGTCGTTCGGACGCAGCATCCAGTCGTCGCGCGAACCGATGCCCTCTTCGGCCAGTTCTTCGGGGCCCCAGACCTTGAAGAACCAGTCGTCGCCGTATTCGGCATCGACCTTGCGCATCGCGCGGCGGAAATCGAGCGCTTCGGCAATCGACTCCTCGACCAGCGCCGTGCCGCCCGGCGGCTCCATCATTGCGGCGGCCACATCGCACGACGCGATGATCGCGTACTGCGGCGACGTCGACGTGTGCATCAGATACGCCTCGTTGAAACGGTGACGGTCGAACGTGCTGTTCTCGCTGTCCTGCACGACGATCTGCGAAGCCTGCGAAATGCCCGCGAGCAGCTTGTGCGTGGAGTGCGTCGCGAACACCAGCGCGCCCGTGCGCGGACGGCCCGCGCCAATCGCGTGCATGTCCTGATAGAACTCGTGGAACTCGGCGTGCGGCAGCCACGCTTCGTCGAAGTGCAGCGTATCGAGCAGATCGCCGAGCAGGTCCTTGATCATTTCGACGTTGTAGATCACGCCGTCGTACGTGCTCTGCGTGATCGTCAGGATGCGCGGCTTCAGGTTCGGGTTCTTCGCGAGCGCTTCACGCGCAAACGGATTCGCCTCGATCTTCTTGCGGATGTTTTCCGGCTTGAACTCGTCGCGCGGAATCGGCCCGATGATGCCGAAGTGATTGCGCGTCGGCGTGAGGAACACGGGGATTGCGTGCGTCATCGTGATCGCATGCAGAATCGATTTGTGGCAGTTGCGGTCCACCAGCACGATGTCGCCCGGCGCGACGGTCGCATGCCAGACGATCTTGTTCGATGTCGACGTGCCGTTGGTCACGAAGAACAGATGGTCCGCGCTGAAGATGCGCGCCGCGTTGCGCTCCGAGGCCGCAACCGGCCCGGTGTGGTCGAGCAGCTGGCCGAGTTCGTCGACGGCATTGCAGACGTCCGCGCGCAGCATGTTCTCGCCGAAGAACTGGTGGAACATCTGGCCGAGCGGATTCTTCAGGAACGCGACGCCGCCCGAGTGGCCCGGGCAGTGCCACGAATACGAGCCTTCGTCCGCGTACTGCACCAGTTCCTTGAAGAAAGGCGGCGCGAGCGAGTCCAGATAGACCTTCGCCTCGCGGATAATGTGCCGCGCGACGAACTCCGGCGTGTCCTCGAACATGTGGATGAAGCCGTGCAGCTCGCGCAGGATGTCGTTCGGCAGATGGCGCGACGTGCGCGTCTCGCCGTACAGAAAGATCGGGATGTCCGCGTTGCGCTTGCGCACCGCTTCGACGAACGCGCGCAGATCGATGATCGCGGGCGCGAGGTCGGGCGCTTCGCCGTCGCCGTTCTCGACGTACGGCAGCAGCTCGTCGTCGTCGATCGACAGGATGAAGCACGACGCGCGGCTCGACTGCTGCGCGAACGACGTCAGATCGCCATAGCTCGTGAGACCCAGCACTTCCGCGCCTTCTTTCTCGATGGCCTCGGCAAGCGCCCGGATGCCGGAACCCGATATGTTCTCGGAGCGGAAATCTTCGTCAATGATGACGACGGGAAAACGAAACTTCATGGGCGATTCTCCAAAAAGAACGACCGCTGCTCAGCGAAGCGCAGCGGTCACCCGTAATAGCTGGTGATTCAATGCGCGTTTGCGTTACGTCTTCGGTAACGTCACGCCGTGCTGTCCTTGATATTTGCCGCCGCGATCCGCGTACGAGACATCGCAGATCTCGTCGCTTTCGAAGAACAGAACCTGCGCGACGCCTTCGTTCGCGTAGATTTTCGCAGGCAAAGGTGTCGTATTTGAGAACTCGAGCGTGACGTGCCCTTCCCATTCCGGCTCGAACGGCGTCACGTTGACGATGATCCCGCAGCGCGCATACGTCGATTTGCCGAGGCACACCGTCAGCACGCTGCGCGGAATGCGGAAATATTCGACGGTGCGCGCGAGCGCGAACGAGTTCGGCGGAATGATGCAGACGTCGCCCTTGAAATCGACAAACGATTTCTCGTCGAAGTTCTTCGGATCAACGATTGTCGAGTTGATGTTCGTGAAGATCTTGAATTCGTCGGCACAACGGATGTCGTAGCCGTAGCTCGACGTGCCGTAGCTGACGATCTTGCGACCGTCTTCCGTCGCGCGCACCTGGCCCGGCGCGAACGGCTCGATCATCTTGTGCTCTTCGGCCATCCGCCGAATCCACTTGTCGGATTTGATGCTCATAGGTGAACGCTGCTGACGGGGAAAAAATCGGCCGGCTGTCGCTTGGCGTTGGCCTTCGAACGCAAGCCGCCGGAAGAAAGGCGCTTATTTTACGCGAACCGGGCGGGCGTGCCCGATGCGGCATCAATCCCCGGCGCGCACGGGCGCCGCCGTGCGTGGCGACGACAAAGGTCCCGCCGCCAAGGCCGCGTGGATCGCTGCGAAAAACAAACGGAAAAACGGCGGAGATACAGACATTCGCGCAGGGCGCAAACCGGGCGCAAACGATTGGCAAATCCTTCGATCCGGACCAGACGGGCGGTCCGCGCGAAGCGGCTGGCGTTACTGGCGAATCAGTCCGCACGCGAGCGCAGGGCCTGCGCCGTGTTGCGGATACGCGTAGGGGTCGGACGCGTCGCGGTGCAGCAGCACGGCGCGCTGCAGCACCGAGCGCACGCCGTCGAGCGACACGTCCGGCGCGACGATGAAGCCCGCCGCCACGCCCGCCGCGTCGGCGTGAATGTTGCCGAGATCGCCCTCGACGCGCGCGCCGATCTTCAACCGCTCAGCAGCCGGCGCGAACACGGCGCCCGCGCCCGAACCGTCGACGGAATTGCAGTCGCCGCGCTCGTGCACCTGCAGCGCGTGGTCGCTGTTCGGCGGCAAGCCCGTGAGGTTGTAGGTCACCTGCACGCCGTCCGAGCGCTCGATGAACGTCACCGAGCCGCGCGTCTGGTTGCCCAGCGTCGGCAGCAGTTGCGCGTCGGCGCGCTTCTCCTGTGGCTTCAGAAAGCCCATGCACCCTGACAGCAAGGCGCTGGTCGCAGCCAAGACGATGATTGACTTGATCGCCTCGCCGCCGATTCGTTTTCTCATGCGATCCTCTTGTCGAGCCGGCCGTCTCCGCGACCGCGTTGCCGGACCTGATGAAGCCGACATGATACAGCGAGCGGGGCCGCATTCAGACCCCTTTCTACCCGGTGCCGAAGCGCGGACCCGCTGCGCTGCACGCCCGTGTGCCGGGTCATGCCGCAAGCGTCGCCCGCGCACGACGACTTTACGTGTTCTGCACAACGATGGTCGGGAACTTCGAGCTCATGTCGCGCGCGCGTTCGGCGATATGAATCGCGACCTTGCGCGCAATCGTCCGATAGATGTCGGCGATGCGCCCGTCAGGGTCGGCGGCCACCGTCGGCTGGCCCGAATCGGCCTGTTCGCGAATCGCGATGTCGAGCGGCAGGCTGCCGAGCACGTCGACGCCGTACTCCTTCGACATCCGCTCTGCACCGCCCGCGCCGAAGATGTGCTCCTCGTGGCCGCAGTTCGAGCAGATATGGATGCCCATGTTTTCGACAATGCCGAGAATCGGAATGCCGACCTTCTCGAACATCTTCAAGCCCTTCTTCGCGTCGAGCAACGCGATGTCCTGCGGCGTCGTCACGATCACGGCACCCGTCACGGGGACGCGCTGCGACAGCGTCAGCTGGATGTCGCCCGTGCCCGGCGGCATGTCGACGATCAGGTAGTCGAGTTCTTTCCAGTTGGTCTGCCGCAGCAGCTGTTCGAGCGCGGACGTGGCCATCGGGCCGCGCCACACCATCGGATTGTCCTGCTCGATCAGAAAGCCGATCGAGTTGGCTTGCAGGCCGTGGCCCGTCATCGGGTTCATCGACTGGCCGTCCGGCGACTCCGGGCGGCCCTCGATGCCGAGCATCATCGGCAGCGACGGGCCATAGATGTCGGCGTCCAGAATGCCCACCGACGCGCCCTCGCTCGCGAGCGCAAGCGCCAGATTCACGGCGGTCGTGCTCTTGCCGACGCCGCCCTTGCCTGACGCAACGGCGACGATGTTCTTCACGTTCGGCAATAGTTTGACGCCGCGTTGCACCGTATGCGCAGCGATGTCCTGCGATACCTGCACGCGCGCATTCGACACGCCGGGCACTGCGCGCAGCGCGTTCTCGACGAGCGCGCGGATCGCGTCGAACTGACGCCTGGCCGGATAGCCGAGTACCACGTCGACGGCGACCGTGGCACCATCGACCGTCACGTTCCTGAAGTTTTTCGCCGCTGCGAACGGCCGCTGTGTGTTGGGGTCGACGACGGCCGCGAGGGCCGCGTCGACCAAAGCCCGATCGATGCTCATTGAGTCTCCGTGGGAACGCCTGGCGCGGGGTGCGATCGAAGTCTGCGCAACGCGCCGGAAATATTGAAAGAAATTGTTAGCCGGCATTGCCTAAAACCTGTCTCATTGGCACGCTTGCCGCGCTAGTTTTGCAATAGGGCCGAATCGCCGGCTGCTCAGTCGTCATTGTAGAGGCTGGCGCCGGGGCCTGCCGGAAGACCCTTTCCGGCTGTCGGCGCGGTTTGCAAGCCCGTGCATCGTCAAATGTTTTACTCAAGAGGACTCGAAATGAATGCAAAAATCATGACCCGCCTGTCGGCATTGGCTGTTGTCGGTGCGCTGCTCGGCGGCTGCGCCACGGAGCAAGGCACGAACACGGCCGTGGGCACGGGCGTCGGCGCCGGCACGGGCGCCGCGCTGGGCGCGATCTTCGGCGGCGGCAAGGGCGCGGCGATCGGCGCGGGCGTGGGCGCGGCTGTCG
Source organism: Paraburkholderia bengalensis (assembly GCF_037126505.1). Lineage (NCBI taxonomy): Bacteria > Pseudomonadati > Pseudomonadota > Betaproteobacteria > Burkholderiales > Burkholderiaceae > Paraburkholderia > Paraburkholderia bengalensis. The sequence goes on along the minus strand of NZ_JACFYJ010000007.1, from coordinate 152,577 downwards.
GCGGCGTGACCGGCTACAACTGGCAGAACATCAAGAACAAGCTGTCCGGCGCCACGAAGGGCACGGGCACGCAGATCACCGAGCAGCCCGACGGCTCGCTCAAGATGAACATTCCGAGTTCCGTCACGTTCGACACCAACAGCTACGCGATCAAGCCGTCATTTGCGCCGGTGCTCGCGCAGGTTGCGCAAACGCTGAACCAGAGCCCGGAAGTGGTCGCGCAAGTAGTGGGCCATACCGACAGCACCGGTCAGCCGGCGTACAACCAGACGCTCTCCGTCAATCGCGCGCAAAGCGTCGTGAATCAACTCTCGCAAGACGGCGTCGCGCCGCAACGTCTCGCGGCTTCGGGCATGGGCGCCAATCAGCCCATCGCCGACAACAACACGGAAGCGGGCCGCGCGCAAAACCGCCGCGTCGAAATCTATCTGCGCGCAACGGCACAGCACGCGCAGTAAGGTTCGTGGAGGAAGGAAGGGCTGCCCCGGGCGGGCTCGGCTCTTCCGGCAGACGCGAGCGCCAGTTCGCCAGTTTGGCCGATGGCGTCACGCGAGGCATGCGAAAAAGCCGCCCCAGCCCCCGCGAACCGGCCGAAAAAAATTTCGAACTCTCACGAAATTCCGCTGTCTGTCTTTACGGTACGCGCGCGGTGAAGCCGCCGCGTCACCATTCTCCTCTTGTCGTTGTTGCTCCGGGGCCCATAGCCCCGGTTTTTTTGCCCGCACTCCGCTTCGCACCTTGTCGATCGTTTAGCGCGAGGACATGGGCCCGCTTGCTCCGCTTCTTGCTCCGGGTCTTGCTCGGCTTCTTGCTCCTTATCTCGCTTCCTATCCCTTCCGACACACGCCGTACCACGCCGCCGGCCGCGAACATTGCGCGACGCCCATCGCTGCGTTCAATCGCCGCGCCGCGCAACGCAGCCGTCATACGCGCTGTCGCTGGCCATTCACGCTGGTAAAATCGGCGGTTCGGGCCGGTTTCGCGCGATGAAAGTCCGCGCAGCCGCGCCCGGCAACCCGAGCTGTGCGAGCGGACATTCCGCCCGTGCGGTCCTGGGCACAGCGCCGTCCGTGTGCACATTGCGACGGCCGCCCGTACCTTCCGCCAGTCCATAGAACCCACATGTCAGCAACCGACGCCACCGCGGTTCAATCCGCAGACCTCACCGCCGCCGGCGCGTCCCAAGGCCGCCGCCAGATCCTCGTCACGTCTGCCCTGCCGTACGCGAACGGGCAAATCCATATCGGCCACTTGGTCGAATATATCCAGACGGACATCTGGGTCCGCGCGCTGCGAATGCACGGGCACGAGGTCTACTACGTCGGCGCGGACGATACGCACGGCACGCCCATCATGCTGAAGGCCGAGCAGGAAGGCATCACGCCCAAGCAGCTGATCGACCGCGTGTGGCAGGAGCACAAGCGCGATTTCGACGCGTTCGGCATTTCATTCGACAACTACTACTCGACGGACTCCGACGAGAACCGCGTGCTGTCCGAGTCCATCTACACGGCGCTGCAGGCGGCCGGCCTGATCGAGGCGCGCGACATCGAGCAGGCCTACGATCCCGTCAAGGAAATGTTCCTGCCGGATCGCTTCATCAAGGGCGAGTGCCCGAAGTGCCACGCGAAAGATCAATACGGCGACAACTGCGAAGTGTGCGGCTCGACCTACCAGCCGACTGAGCTGATCAATCCGTACTCGGTGGTGTCGGGCGCGACGCCCGTCAAGAAGACGTCGACGCATTACTTCTTCAAGCTGTCGGACCCGCGCTGCGAGAATTTCCTGCGCGGCTGGGTAGGCGGCCTGGCGCAGCAGGAAGCGACCAACAAGATGCGCGAGTGGCTCGGCGACGCGGGTGAAGCGAAGCTCGCCGACTGGGACATCTCGCGCGACGCGCCGTACTTCGGCTTCGAGATTCCCGGTGCGCCAGGCAAGTACTTCTACGTGTGGCTGGATGCGCCCGTCGGCTATTACGCGAGCTTCAGGAATCTCGCCGAAAAACGCGGGCTCGATTTCGACGCGTGGGTGAACAAGGGATCGAAGGCCGAGCAGTATCACTTCATCGGCAAGGACATCCTGTATTTCCACACGCTGTTCTGGCCCGCGATGCTCGAGTTCTCCGGCCATCGCACGCCGACCAACGTATTCGCGCACGGCTTCCTGACGGTGGACGGTGCGAAGATGTCGAAGTCGCGCGGCACGTTCATCACGGCCAACAGCTTCATCGACACGGGCATGAACCCCGAGTGGCTGCGCTACTACTTCGCGGCCAAGCTGAACAGCACGATGGAAGACATCGACTTGAACCTCGAGGACTTCCAGGCGCGCGTGAACAGCGACCTCGTCGGCAAGTACGTGAACATCGCGAGCCGCGCAGCGGGTTTCCTGATCAAACGCTTCGACGGCCGCGTGCAGGACAGCGCGATGCAGCATCCCCTCCTCGCGTCGTTGCGCGCCGCGATTCCGCAGGTTGCCGCGCACTACGAGGCGCGCGATTACGGCCGGGCGCTGCGTCTGACAATGGAACTCGCGGATTCCGTCAACGCGTACGTCGATACGGCCAAGCCGTGGGATCAGGCGAAAGACCCGGCCAACGCGGTCGCGCTGCATGAAACGTGCAGCGTGTCGCTGGAAGCGTTCCGTCTGCTGTCGCTCGCGCTGAAGCCGGTGCTGCCGAAGGTCGCGCAAGCCGCCGAAGCGTTCCTCGGCATCGAGCCGCTCGCGTGGTCGCACGCGGATACGCCGCTCGGTTCGGCGCGCGCGATCAACGCGTACAAGCATCTGATGACCCGCGTCGATCCGAAGCAGATCGAGGCGCTGCTGGCCGCGAACCGCGGCTCGCTGCAGGCAGCGCCCGCCGCCGACGCGCAGACGGCCGACGCCAAGGCCAAAGCCAAGGCGCATGCGAAGGCTACGGCCGCGGCGCATGGCGACGCACAGGCCAAGACCGACGACAGCGGCGTCATTACGATCGACGACTTCGCGAAGATCGATCTGCGCATCGCGAAGATCGTCGATTGCAAAGCCGTCGAAGGCTCGGACAAGCTGCTGCAACTGACGCTCGACGTCGGCGAAGAAAAGACGCGCAACGTGTTCTCGGGCATCAAGTCGGCGTATCAGCCGGAACAACTGGTCGGCAAGCTAACGGTGATGGTCGCGAACCTCGCGCCACGCAAGATGAAGTTCGGGCTCTCCGAAGGCATGGTGCTCGCGGCATCGGCCGCCGACGAGAAGGCCGAACCGGGCATCTACGTGCTCGAACCGGACAGCGGCGCGAAACCGGGCATGCGCGTCAAGTAACGCCCGTTCGCTCATCTGGCGCCCGTGCGGCGCCGCTCGACAAGCACGTCTGCGGACGTGCTTTTTTTTTCGCGCGTGCAAAAGCCGTGACAGACCGCCCGCCACGCGCTCTTTTCTCAAAACTAAGAGTGCTCCTAGATTCATCAGGCGCCAATTCTCTGAAAATCGCGATCAGTTTGTGACACGCGCCACGCGGCCGTTCCGCTGACGACCGAACCGCTTCGCAGCGCGCGCATCGAAGCCAGCGCGAGCCCTGTCCGGCGCGGCCCGGCGTCCATCTTCCCTGTTGAACACGACGCGCTCGCCCATCGTGAGCCGTCTTCCCTCGGCCACTGACATGAGCACTGATTTTTCCCTCGACCGGTTTGAAACCCTCGTCGCGTCGCGCGATTACGAGGCCGCGCATGACGCGCTGATCGACCTGATCAACACCTTCATTGCAAACCGCAGCCGGCTGCCGGGCGTCGATCTCGCCTTCGCCGATCCGACCCGCCCCCCGAGCGAAGACGCCGCGAGCACGCTGCAGCGCATCGCCGACGCCATCACCGCCCTGCTCGCCGATCCGCACTTCCAGCTGAACGACGGGCAGTTCAACCAGCTGTTCAACGCGCGTCACTGGCTGAACATGCTGTTCGTCGCTTCGTCGTACGGAAACACGGATCACATCCTGCGCGCGCTGCTCGATCACACAGCGCAATCGCCTGGCGACGTCAGCGAGGTGAAGGCGCTGGTCAGAAAGCAGATCGTGCTCTACACCGTCGAATCCGGGTACGACATCGACCTCGCCGATCTCGCGAAAACCGAGCCTGCGCTGGCGGCGAGCCTCGGCATGTCGGTCGTCGGCTCGGCGGTGGTGATTTCGCCCGCCGCGCATGAGAAGCGCGAGCGGCTCATCGAGTGGCTGCCGCGCGCGCTCGACGCGATCGACGATCTGGACGAACTTCCGGGCGGCGCGGTATGCGGCGCCTACATGCACTGCAGCTATTCGGATCTGCCGAACCGGCATGCGCTCAAGCGCGGCATCAGCAAGCTGGTTCGAAAAAAACTGGGCGAACTGGGCCTGCTCGCCGACGAAGCGCACGTGGGCCATGCGGTGCAGCACGAGCGGCAGGAGGAACGCAAGCCGCTGATGATCGTCGTGCTCGAATGGTTCAATGGCGGCCATTCGATCTATCGCACGCATTCGCGCACGATGCTCGCCGCGCGCGAGCGCTTCGAAGTCGTCGCGTTCGGCGAGGCGCAGCACGTCGACGAAGCGGGCCGCGCGATCTTCGACCGCTTCATTCCGTTCGAGCATCCGGAGTATGTCGGCGAGATCGTGAGGCAGGTGCAGAACTTCGCGCGCGAGCATCCGCCGGCCGTGCTGTACATGCCGAGCGTCGGCATGTTCCCGCATACGATCTTCATGACCAACGTGCGCGTCGCGCCGCTGCAGATCGCCGCGCTCGGCCATCCCGCGACGATGCACGCCGAATGCATCGATTACGTGAGCGTCGAGGAGGATTTCGTCGGCGACCCTGGGTGCTTCAGCGAAAAGCTGATGCGCCTGCCGAAAGACGGTCAGCCGTACGTGCCATCGAAGCTGCTCACCGACATCACGCCGAGCGTCCCCGAGCGCGGCGAGTTCGTCAACATCGCCGTGACGGCGAGCGCGATGAAGCTCAATCCGCGCTTTCTCGCCGCGTGCCGCCGTGTCATCGAGACGGCGGGCATCCCGGTGCGCTTTCACTTCATGACGTCGTGGGCGGAGGGGCTCGACATCGCTTACGTGCGCCGCCTGGTGCAAGCGGCGCTGCCGCGCGAGAACGTGCTGGTGTACGGCGGCATGGGCTACGCGAGCTATCTCAAAGTCATCAACGCGATGGACATGTTCGTGAGCCCGTTCCCGTTCGGCAATACGAACGGCATCGTCGACGCGCTGACGCTCGGCCTGCCAGGCGTCAACCTGTGCGGTCCCGAAGTGTTCGAGCATATCGACAGCGGGTTGTTCGGGCGCGCCGGCATGCCGGACTGGCTGACCACGCATTCGATCGACGAATACGTGCGCGCCGCCGTGCGGCTCGCCACGCAGCATGACGCGCGCGAAACGCTGCGTCGCCGGTTGATCGAAGAGGAGGCTGTCGAGCGGATTTTCGAAGGCCGTCCCGAAGAATTCGGGCGAAACGTGCTGGCGCTGGTGCATGCGCAAGCGCGGACCGTGCCGGCGGCGACGGCGAACACGCAAATCAGATCCAGCACACCGACGGCGAGCGCAACGAAGTAGCGCCCGTCGCCAGTGATCCCGCCAGGCAGCCGGCGGCCCGCATCGCGCGGTCCGCCGGCTTTTGCTTTTGCGTTGGTTGTCCGCGCTTGCGGCGTTACCAGCGCAGCCGGTCGAAGCGCCGCGTGTATTGCAGGTCCATGCCCTGGAACGTGCCGCCATACGCAGCTACCGACCAGTAGCGCGTCAGGTTCACCGTCGCCTTGATCGCGTTGCTCGACGACTGCAAGCCCTGCTCATAGCCGATCACGAGCCATTCGCTGATCGCCTTCGACACCATCACCACCTGCGGATCGGTCAGCCCCACTTCGCTGCGCCCAATCGAGAATTCGTCGAGTCCGAATTCCTGCGCGATACGCTTGCCGCTCGCGCTGCCGAGCAGCGCCAGCGCTGTTGTCATCGTGCTCTGCTGGCCGACGTTGTTGCCCTGATCGGTGCCGTGTCCGAACAGCAGCCACGACAGCTTTTCGTTGTCGGGCACGTTCGGCTCGGACACCAGCTTCGCGACGGGCGACTGAATCGTGCCCGTCACCTGCACGCCTGCCTCGACCTGCTGGTTGCGGCGCATCGCGAGAATATTGATGCCGGGATTCGCGACCGGCCCGTTGAACGTAAAGAAGCCGTTTTCGATGCCGAGCTTGCGGCCGAACGCCGTATAGGTCGAGCCCTCCGTCACGCGCACGTTGCCGATCGCGCGCAACGGCAGATTCGGCGCGGAGAGCGCGGTGATCGTGCCGCGCAGCCCGACGTCCGCGCCCTGGCCGCGGAAGCGGAAATTGTCGCCGAGATCGATATCGATGTTCGCGCGCGGCGCAAATGCCCCCACCGGCTTGTTCGAGTTGCCGACTTCAGCGGGCTTGCCGCTTGCCACCGAGCCGTCCGGACGCACCACCACGACGTCGTCGCCCAGACGCGGCTCGGACTTGTCGGGCATGTCGAAGAGCGCGTGGTCGATGACGAATCTGCCGTTGATCGCGAGCCCGCCCTGCGTGCCCGCGTTTGCGATGCTCGCGCTGCCCGACATAGTCAGTTGCCGGTCCGGCGACGCGAACAGTTCGAGCTTGTCGGCCACGATGCTCGCAGTCAGATCGGGCTCGGTGTTGTCGAGACGCACGCGGCCCTTGGCGCGCAGCGTGCCCGTGGCGCCGTGGAACTCGACCTGCTGGAAATCGACGAGATTCTCGGACAGCGCGATGCGCACGATGCCGTCCTTCAGTTGCACGCCGAGATCGACGAGCGTCGCGGACAAACCATCGCCGACCAGTGCCCCCGACAGGTTCGGCTTCGCCACCGTGCCGGCGAGCGCGAGCTTCAGCGCCAGGTGGCCGTCGAGCAGATAGCTCGGGCCGAACAGCCCGCCCATCGTCTTCAGCGACGGCACGTTTGCGTCGATCGAGCCTGCCAGCGCCCCTTCTTCGTTGATGGAGAGCACGCCGTCGCGCGGCACGAGCGTCGTGTGCGCGACGCGTCGATCACGCCGATGCGGCTCGCCTGCGCGTGCACCGTCGCGTTCAGCTGATTGCCGCCGCTGAAGGCCGCGCGCGCGGCGATGTCGGTGATGCCGACGGGCGCGAGGCCGCGCCCCACTTCGATCGTGATGTCGCCGGCGCGCCGCTTCAGCTCGACGTGGCCCGTCGCGGTGTCGGCGAGCGCGAAGTCCCAGTTGCCGTCGAACACGAGATCCGTCTTCAGCGTCGACGGCACGCCCGTGAATTCCTGCCGCAGTTCCAGCATCCGCGCCACCGACACGCCCGTCAGCGTGCCCGCCGAACGGATGCGCCCATGATCGAGCGCGAACGATTTCAGGTCGAGCACCGCGCCTTCGAGCGTGAGCCGCGTGGCGCCGAGCGTCACCCGCTGGCCGCCCGCGCTGACGGTGAGGGGCGACTCCATGTTCAGCGCGGGCGTGCCCTTGTTCGACAGACGCGTGACGGTGCCGTCCCAGTGCGCGCCGTCGCGCGCGTCGGTGAGCTTGCCGTTCGCGGCCACCGCGAGATCGAGCGGGCGGCCTTGCAGCGTACCCGTCGCGGCGGCTTCGAGCGTGTGCTTCGCGCGCGTGCCGTTCAGCCGCGCCGTGAGCGTATTCAGTTCGACGCCCGCCGTGTTGACGTTGCGGGCGTCCGTCGTGAACACCATGGCGCCGTTCGCGCCGTCGCGCAGTTCGGCGTGGCCCTCCGCGTGGCCGACCCTGTTGTCGGCGAACACGACGCTGTCGGCCTTGTAGTCGAGCGCGAGGTTCGGATGCTCGAAGTTGCCCGTCACGTCGCCCTGCGCCACGACGAGCCCGGCCAGACCGAACCCCAGCCGCTCGAGCTCGGGCGCATCGATGCGAAACCGCAAACGGTCGCCGCGCGCGCCGAAGCTGCCTTGCAGATCGACCTCGTTGCCTGCCACCGACAGATTGGCGCGGCTCGGCAGAATCCGCGAGCCGACGAGCTGGATGGTGCCGCTGCCCGTCATCGGCAGGCCATCGTAGACGCTCTCGCCCAGGCGAAACTCGGCCTTTGTGGTGAACACGGGCGCCAGCACGCCCGATGCCGTCAGCGTGCCATTTACGCGCGCTTCGATCTTGCGCGAGGCGGGTGCGGCTTTGGCGGGCGTTTTCGCGGGTGGCGCTGCTTTCGCCGTCGGTGTTGCCGTTGCGTTTGCCGTTGGTTTTGCCGGCACGTTTGCGGCTACCCTTCCGGGCGAACTTCCGGGCGAACTTCCGGACGAACTTCCGGACGCGCTTCCGGGCGTTTGCTGGGCGCTCGCATCGCGCGCAGGCGCCGTCGACATCCCCGCCTGGGCGCGCTTGCCCTTGCCCTTCGCCTTTCCAGCAGCGGCCGCCGGCGCCCGCGTCGGCGTTTGTTGCGTCAGCGTCAGCGGATCGAAGTCGGTCAGCGTCGCCTTCAGGTTGTAGGTGGAGTTCGCGTCGCGCTTGAGAGCGCCGCTCAGGTCGATGTGCCCCTTGCCCGATGTCACGCGCACGTCGTTGAAGCTGGTGCGCGCAGGATCGAGCGTGATCTTGCCCTGCGCGCGCAACGCCGCTTTCGGATCGTTCAGATCGAGCGTCACGCTTTGCACGTCGTCGTTCAGCCGGATCGAAACGGGACCGTCGAACCGTGTCGGACGAACGCTGGCTTCGAGCGCGTTCAGGTCGAGCTTCGCGATTTTCAGATCGAACTGGCCGCGCTTGCCCATCAGCGCGCCGCCACCCGTGATGGTGGCTTCCTTCAGGAGCCGTACGTTCAGATTCGAGATGCGTTGCGCGCGGGCGTCGAGTTGCACGTCGGCATGCGCGTCGATCAGCGGCAGCAGATGCTGGTCGATCGACCCTGGTTTCGCGTTCACGATCGAGACCTGGCCCTGCACGGCGAAACCTTGATCCGGATGCGCCGCGTCGGTCTGCGCGTGGGACGCTGCCAAAGGCGCGCTGGCGAGTTGCGTCGCGCTCGCAGCGCGCCCCTTGCCTGCTGCAACGACCGGACCCGCGACCGTCGAACTTGCCGGATTTGCCGGATTTGCCGCACTTGCCAAACTCGCTCCGCCCGCCGCAGCCGGACGCGCCGCCGCGTCGCGCTGCACCGGCTGCAGTTCCGCGCGCACGGCGAGATCGGCGAGCGGCGCGCCGGGCGCGAAGGCCTGCGGGTTCACGTGATCGAACGTCAGCGTCGCGCGCTGCAGCGGCACCTGCGCGAACGGCGTCGCCTCGACGCGCGCATGGCCCGTCAGCTTCATCCCCGTCGCGTCGAGCTCGGCGACGAGCGTCTCCAGCGAGCCCGACAGATGCGCGCGCACCTGCACGGCCTCGTCGTTGACCTTGCCGGAATAGCCGGCGTCGCCCGTCAGCGGAAAGGGCCGCACGCCGTCGAGCTTTACTGCCGCCGTGACCGCGCCGAACGGCGTGTCGAGCCGATCGACGGACGCTTCGTGATGACGGCCGTCGCTGCGCCCGTGGAACAGCAGACGCGCGTACTCGGAATTCGACGCGCCTTCATGCAGCACCAGTTTGTCCACACGAAGATCGCGCACCTCCAGCTGCAGCGGCAGCCGCAGATCCTTCGGCAGGCTGAGCGGCTCGGACTTCGACGTGGACGGCGCGATACGCGCGTCGACGGTGCCGACGTGCAGATAGTCGACGACGAAGCGCCACGGCATGTCCGACAACGCCCAGCGACCGTCGATGCGGTCGATGCGGATGTCCGTGCCGCTGCCGTCGAGGCTGCGCCAGCGCACGTCGCGCATGTGCAGGCCCGTGGCGATCGCGCCGCCGTCGAGCTTGCCTTCGAGCTGGCCGTGCAGCATCTTCACGGCGAGCCGCCAGGCGTACGCCGTGCCGCGCTCGGTGACCACTACGCCGTACAGCAGCGCGCCGACCAGCGAGACGAGCACGACGGGAACCGCGATGCCCCACGCGATCGCCTTCCACAGACGCCGCACTCGCCGCGGCTTGTTCGGCGGCGGCGTGTCGGAGCCGCCGCCAGAGCCATCCGCGCCGCGCGGCGGCTCGCCGCCCGGCGGGGTGCCGCCCGGCGGAGCACCGCCCGGCAGATTCTCAGATGGATTGGCGGATGGGTCCGTCGTCATGCTCGAAAAATGCTGTCGGATTCAAAGTGATGTCAGAACGCAATGCCGAGCGTCAGATACGGCCGCACGCTGCGATTGCGCGTGCCGTACGCGAGGTCGACATTCACCGGGCCCACGGGGCTGCGCCAGCGCGCGCCCACGCCCACGCCCGGATAGAAGATCTTTTCGCCCCATGCGTCGGTGGCCGTGCCGATGTCGAAAAACACAGCCGCGCCCCAGTCCCGGTTGAACCAGTGCTGATATTCGGAGGTGCCCGTCACGAGGTACTTGGTCGGCAGAATCGAGCCGCCGACGTTGTTACCAATACTCTGATACCCGTAGCCACGCACCGAGTTCGAGCCGCCCGCGCGAAACAGCAGCGACGCGGGCACACCGCTCGACGGCCCGCTCGTGAACACGCCGCCCAGCTCCGCGCGAAACAGCACGAGGTCGCGCGCGCCGACGGGCACGTACTGCTGACCGCGCGCGTAGCCGCGAATGAAAGTCTGGTCGGTCAGCGCGCCCTTCACGGCAAAGCCCGCCTCGACGTGAATCAGATTGCCCGAGCGCGGGAACAGCGGGTCATCGGTATTGCGGCGCGTCCATGACCACGCGGGCACCAGCGCGCGGCTCGTGGTCGGCGCCTGAGTGTTCTGGTCCAGCCTGTCCTGGTAGTAGAGGATCGAGTACGCGTAGTCGATGAACTGCGACGTGCGCGTACGCTGCAAGCCCGCCCGCAAGCTGTAGATGCGCGTATCGGACACGTTCGTGCTGGTGTACGACGCGAGCGCGCTGTTGGTCCATCCGCGGCTGCCGGGCGGCATGGCGAGCGTCACCTGGCCGTACTGCTGGATCTGGTCGAGCCGGCCGGCGACGGTAAACGGCCACGCCGCGCCGAACGTGTCCAGATACGAGTACGAGCCCTGGATGTGCGCGCCCGTATCCGTCGAATAACCGACGCCGCCGCGCACGCTGTTGTACGGATACTCGCTGACTTTCACGTGCATGGGCGTCTCGAGCGGCTTGGCCGTGTCGTTGCCGACGTCGATCGCGACGCTCGCGTAGTACGGCGTGTTCTGCAACTGGCGCTGCAGCTCCGTGATGCGCTGCACGTCGTAGACTTCGCCCGGCGAGATCGGATTGACGTTTTCGACGATGCGCTCGGGATAGCGCCGCGTCCCCTCCACTTCGAGCTTGCCCATCGTGAACGTGGGGCCGCTGTCATAGGTGACGGACAGCTTCGCGTCGTGCGTGCGCGGGTCGATGCGCGCTTCCGAGCGCGAGATTTTCGCGCCCAGATAGCGCCGCGACTGCAGCGCCTTCAGCGACGCGTCCTTGGCTTCGTCCCAGCTGGATTGCGTGAACGGCTCGCCCTCGTGCAGCGCGAACGCGAAGCGCGTCTTGTTTTCCTGCTCGGGATCTTCCGTCAGCACGGGGCCGCGAAACGACAGCGATATCGACGAAATCGTCGTGCGCGGGCCGGGGTCGACGGACACGCGCACTTGCTTATTGCCGTCGATGGTGCGCACGTCGGTCCGCACGACGGGCGTGAAGTAACCTTCCGTCGATGCGAGATCGCGCACTTGCTGCGGCGTTGCCGTGACGAGGAAATCAAACTGCTCGGGACTGATGTCGTCGCGTTTCGCGAAGCGGGAGATGTCCAGGTGCTCTTCGAGCAGCTTGCGCAGGGAGCGCGGCTCCGCCTCGACTTCCACCTTGTACACCGGCTTTGCGCGCGCGGCATGTGCATGCGACGCGGCCAGCAGCAGCACGCAGAACCCGCACGACAGGCATGCGCGCAGCAGCATCGCCGCGAGCGATGCGGGTTGCATCGCGCGGCGGTCTTTCACCGTGATTTCGCTGCGGCGTCTGCACGACCGCTCGATGGCCCACCCCGCCAAACACGACCTCCGGCTCTTTTTGACGATTTGTTGAAGAAATGCCGACTCCCGGCCCGTCACGGCGCAGCGGGAACGCCCGCTATTTGACCACATTGGCGCAAACGAGCAATTTACGGGACAAACCTTGCACCACGCGCTCGCAAGCGCTGCCCACAGCCGCGTGCAAGCGCACGCTGCCACGAGGCGCCCGCCTTGGACGCGCGAGACTGCGCGCGGTTCCGCCGACTTTTCGCTTGGGGCTCGCGGGCTTGCGGTAAAATCCTTTTCTGCACCGGCGGCCTCCGCGCGAGCGCGCATGATCCGGGCGCCGTCACCATCATTCACGGACGTCGAGCCATGTATCAATCGGACATCACGCAGTTCCTGAATCAACTGAAGCAGCAAAAGCCCAATCTGGAAGACGAACAGCGCCGCGGCCGCGCGCTGCTGTGGGACAAGCAGCCCATCGACCTCGACGAGCGCGCCTCCAACCAGGCCGCACGCGTGCAGCAGACCTCGTACGTCTACTACCAGAACTTCTAAGTGACCACCGCCGACGAGGCCCGCGCCGCCCAGGACCCGTCCGACGCAGCGCTCGCCGCGCCCGCCACCGATTCGACGCCCGACACCGTCGACGGCATCGCTTTCGCGCGCCTGTACGGCGAGCCGCTGTTCAAGCTGCCGCAGGACCTGTACATCCCGCCCGACGCGCTCGAAGTTTTTCTCGAGACGTTCGAAGGCCCGCTCGACCTGCTGCTCTACCTGATCCGCAAGCAGAACTTCAACGTGCTCGACATTCCGATGGCCGAAGTGACGGTCCAGTATCTCGGCTATGTCGAACAGCTGCGCAAGACCAATCTCGAACTCGCCGCCGAATATCTGCTGATGGCGGCCATGCTGATCGAGATCAAGTCGCGCATGCTGCTGCCCGTGAAGAAGGCGGACACGGGCGAAGAGGCCGAAGACCCGCGCGCCGAACTGGTCCGCCGCCTGCTGGAGTACGAGCAGATGAAGCTCGCGGCGCAGCGCCTCGATCAGTTGCCGCAGCTCGGACGCGACTTCCTGCGCGCCGAGGTGTACATCGAGCAGAGCATCACGCCGCGCTTTCCCGACGTGAACACGGACGACCTGCGCTCCGCGTGGGCCGACGTCATCAAGCGGGCGAAGCTCGTCCAGCACCACAAGATTTCGCGCGAGGAACTCTCCGTGCGCGAGCACATGAGCGTGATCCTGCGCCGGCTGCAGACGGCCCGCTTCATGGAGTTTTCCGAACTGTTCGACACGACGCGCGGCGTACCCGTCGTCGTCGTGAACTTCATCGCAATGCTTGAGCTTTCGCGTGAATCCTTGATCGAAATCACGCAAGCCGAGCCGTTCGCGCCGATTTACGTGCGGCTCGCCTACCTGCCCGCCTGACAAGGCTGGCCAAGGCGCTACGGAGTGACAGTCATTGCAGCTCGCTCGCGCCGCGGCCGCCCACGAATCCGCAACGGGCATTTCCCGATATCCGAACGCCAACGCCTTCCGTTCAAATAACGGGAAATTTCGACACGCACCCGGCCGCCCCGAATCGGTGCAGCACGGCAATAAATCCCTTACAATCCCGCGCTTCGAAACCGCTCCAGCCGGACGGGCCGCCCGCGGCGCAGCGCGGACACCACGAAACCGCGCGTCGTTTCGCGCGACCGAGACAACCGCGAGCCGAGCAGCCGCCCGTTCGGCCGCCTGCAACGCTCACAACATCGCCCGAACATGAAAGTCATCAGCTCGATCCAGGAATTGCGCGACCAGTTGCGCGGCCAGAACCGCACCGCCTTCGTGCCGACGATGGGCAACCTGCACGAAGGCCATCTGTCGCTGATGCGCCTCGCGCGCCAGCACGGCGACCCGGTCGTGGCGAGCATCTTCGTCAATCGTCTGCAGTTCGGTCCGAACGAGGATTTCGACAAATATCCGCGCACGCTCCAGGACGACATCGAAAAGCTGCAGAAGGAGAACGTCTACGTGCTGTTCGCGCCGACCGAGCGAGACATGTATCCGCAGCCGCAGGAATACCGCGTACATCCGCCGCATGACCTCGGCGACATTCTGGAAGGCGAATTCCGGCCCGGCTTCTTCACGGGCGTGTGCACGGTCGTGATGAAGCTGATGTCGTGCGTGCAGCCGCGCGTGGCCGTGTTCGGCAAGAAGGATTACCAGCAGCTGATGATCGTGCGCGCCATGACCGAGCAGTTCGCGCTGCCGTGCGACATCGTCGCTGCCGAAACCGTGCGCGACTCCGACGGCCTCGCGCTCAGCTCCCGCAACCGCTATCTGCAGGAAGCCGAGCGCGCCGAAGCGCCAATGCTCGCGGCCACGCTGCAGCGCGTGCGCGAGAGCGTGCTGTCGGGCAACCGCGATTTCGCGAAACTGGAGCAGGAAGCCGTCGCGTCGCTGGCGGCAAGGGGCTGGAAACCCGACTACATCGCGATCCGCAAGCGCGCCAACCTGATCGCGCCCGCCGCCCACGAACTGGACGCGCCGCTCGTCGTGCTCGCTGCCGCGAAGCTCGGCGCGACGCGCCTGATCGACAATCTCGAAATCTGAACCACAATCGCGGCGCCGCGGCACTCGGGCTCGGCGCGGCTCAAGGAATGGCCATGCAACGCAACATGCTGAAGTCGAAGATCCACCGCGCGGTCGTCACGCACTGCGAACTGCACTACGAAGGCTCGTGCGCGATCGACGAGAATCTGCTCGAAGCGGCGAATATCGTCGAGAACGAGCGCATCGACATCTGGAACATCAATAACGGCGAGCGTTTTTCGACCTATGCGATCAAGGGCGAGCGCGGCAGCGGCATGATCTCGCTAAACGGCTCGGCGGCGCGGCGCGCCCAACTGGGCGACCTGGTGATCATCGCGGCGTTCGCGAACGTCGACGAAGAAGAGTTGAAGGCCGGCTGGAAGCCGGATCTGGTGTTTGTCGACGAGAACAACGTGATCAAGGGCAGCCGCGATCACGTGCCCACGCAAAGCTGGAGCTAGGCGGCCCTGCGAACACGGGCAAGGCGGAAGCCGCCACGACCGGCCGCCTTCAGCCTTTCTTGCCGCTCCCGGCACCGTTCCTGTTGCCGTTTCCAGTGCCCTTGCCGCCCGCGCGTTTGTCGTCGACCCACGCGGTGATCGACTCCCACTGCTCGAGATCCTTCTCGACGCGGCTTTTCGCGACGTCCCACAGCGTCAGGCCATGTGCGGCCAGCTGCACGTAGTTCTGCGTATCGCGCAGATAGCCGAGCACGGGCAGATCGAGACCTTCCACGAAGCGGTGCAGCTGATCCGCCGACTTCGTGCGCGCATCGACCCGCATGCCCACCACGCCAATCTCGATTGCGCCTTTGCGCACGGCCTTTTCCTTCGCGAGCCGTTCGAGAAATTCCTTGGTGGCGAGAATATCGAAGATGGACGGCTGAAGCGGCACGATCACCTTGTCCGCGAGAGACAGCGCTACGTTCAGCCGGTTGCCGTGCAGTCCGGCGGGCGTGTCGATCACGGCTTGCTCGAGCCCCTTGGGCGGCTTGGCGGGCGAGTCCGGATCGACCTGCCAGGTTTCGATGGCCGGCAACGTTTCCGGACGCAGATCGAGCCATGCGTGCGCGGACTGCTGCCGGTCCAGGTCGGCGAGCGCGACCCATTGGCCTTCAGCCGCGAAATAGCCAGCCAGATTGGTCGACAGTGTGCTCTTGCCCACACCGCCCTTTGGATTCGCCACCACGATTACCGTCATGAATTCTCCCGGGAAGAGGGCTGGCTCCAGGCCAGCCGGTTTGCCGCTCGACTTCCGGCCCGCCCATGCACGCGGCGCCGCCGACGTGGTCCATACGCTGGCGAGCCGCGCGGGCCGATTGTTCTAGCCGTTGATAATATCGGCAAAACCCGTCAGGCCGAAGTCCCTATGCCCTTGAGGGATGCTTCCCGCCCTTTTTTTGCGAGTACCAACGACATGAGCAAACTGCGCAGCGATTACACGATCGACCGTCTTCACGAACGCCAGAAGGGCTCGCTGCCCGCGCTGCTGGGCGTGCGCGCGACGGCTCTCGAAGAAGGCACGCTGACGGCCGAACTGACCGTGCGCAGCGACCTGCTAGCGCCGAACGGCTATCTGCACGCAGCGACGATCGTGGCGCTCGCCGACACCGCCTGCGGCTACGCATGCCTCGCGCACCTGCCCGATAACGCCGTCAATTTCACGACGATCGAGCTGAAGAGCAACTTTCTCGGCACATCGAGGGAGGGGACGATCGGCGCGGTCGCCAAAGCCGTGCATCTGGGACGCAGCACGCAGGTCTGGGACGCGACCGTCACCGGGCCGGACGGCAAGACGATGGCGCTCTTCCGCTGCACGCAGATCGTGCTGTACTGAAGCGCCTGCACGAAGCGGCCGGCGGCCGGCGGACGTTCGCCCAAGCCGCGCCGGGATGCCGCGGCGCCCATACGGAGAAGCTGGCCGGATATGACGATTTACGACAAATCGGGCGGTCCGGGGTCGCTAACGGACGCGTATGATCGGGCGCGCCACTGGCGTTCCCGCAGATCATCCGTTATCACCGCAGCATGTCTCCAGCATCCGACTTCCAGGCCGCATTCGAGGCCCACCTTGCGAGCCGCCTCGACGAGGCCGAACGCGGCTATCGCGACACCCTCGAACACCACCCGCATCACGTCGATGCGCTGCATCTGCTGGGCGTCGTGCTGTCGGCGCGAGACGCATGGATCGAAGCCGAAGCGCTGATTCGCCGGGCAATCGCGCTGAAAGACGATCCGCACTTTTACGCCAATCTCGCCGATCTGCTGGTGCGCCGCCGACGGACGCAGGAAGCCGAAGCGGCCTGCCGCCACGCCATCGCGATCGATGCAAACTGCAGCCTCGCGCATTTCCATCTGGCTGAAGCGCTAAAGGATTCGCGCGCCGAAGAAGCCGAAGCCGCCTATCGCCGCGCGGCCGAACTCGATCCCAGGCTGCTTGCTGCACGCAATAACCTCGGGACGCTGCTGATGAGCCAGAACCGCCTGGCCGAGGCCATAGCCGTGTTTCGCGGCGCGCTCGACATCGACGGCACCTACATCCACGCGCTGTACAACCTCGGCATGGCGCTGTTGCGCAGCGTCCGGCTTGACGAAGCGCAAGCGCTATTCCGGCGGGCGCTCGCCGTGCAACCCGATCATCGCGACGCGCTGCACAATCTGGCGACGGCGCTCAAGCTCGCCGGCCGCTACGGCGAAGCCGAGACCCTGTATCGGCAGACGCTCGCGCTCGCGCCGGACTTCGCTGATGCCCGTTTCAATCTCGGCGTTCTGCTGCTGACCCAAGGCCGGTTCGAGGAAGGCTGGTCGCACGCCGAAGCACGCTACGCGCCGCAGCGCCGCCCGAAGGACGTCCCGCCGCCCGCCGACACGCCGATGTGGCAAGGCGAATCGCTAGAAGGCAAATCGCTCGTGCTGTGGCACGAACAGGGCTATGGCGACTGCGTGCAGTTTGCGCGCTACGCCCCGCTTCTGAAGGCGCTCGGCGTGCGTCATCTGACGCTGATGTGCCCTGCGCCGCTGAAACCGCTGATCGAAACGATCGAAGGCGTCGACGACGTCAAGACCCACAGCGGTGAAGTCGGGCGGCACGATTACTGGACTTACCCGCTGAGCCTGCCGCTGCGCTTTCGCACGACACTCGACACCATTCCCGCCGCGCTGCCTTATCTGCATGCGTTGCCGGCGCGGGTCGAGCGCTGGCGCGAACATCTGACGACACCCGACGCGCCGGGGCTCAAAGTCGGCCTCGTCTGGAAGGGCTTCGCCGAAAACCAGCACGACGCGACCCGCTCCCTTCCCGGCCTCGCGCCGCTCGCGCCGTTATGGGCTGTGCCCGGCGTGTCGTTCTTCAGTTTGCAGAAAGGCCAGGGCGAACAGGAGGCCGCTGCGCCGCCCGCCCGTCAGCCGATCGTCCATCTCGGCGCGGCCATCGAGGATTTCGCCGACACGGCCGCCATCATCGCGCAGCTGGATCTGCTGATTTCCGTCGACACGGCCGCCGCGCACGTCGCGGGCGCGCTTGGCAAGCCGTGCTGGCTGATGCTGCCGCGCGACTGGACCGATTGGCGCTGGCTGCTCGAGCGGGACGATTCGCCGTGGTATCCGCGCGTGATGCGCCTGTTCAGGCAGTCGGACACGCGCGACTGGAGCGATGTGGCCGAACGGATGGCCGATGCGTTGCGGCGCTGGCGCGCCTGAAGTACACGAGGCTGTCGGGGGAGACGGCTTCCATCAGCAGTCAATGGTCCTGGCCCGCCGGCATCGCACAAGCGGGCGACTCAAGCCGCCTTGCGAGCGGGCGTCAGCTGCGCAGCCTTGGCACCGACGGCATACAGCCCATTACCCAGCAGCGACTGCACGACGAGTGTGACGGCCCAGAACGCCGGATACTCCCAGCCGCCGTGCGGCGAAGCGAAACCCCAGCCGTTCGGCAGATGCACGGACATCGCGCCGAGCATGAACGGCAGCAGCACGAGCGCGACCCAGCGCACCTGCACGCCGAGCAGCAGCGCAATGCCGCCCGCCAGTTCGACGAACGCCGTCAGGTAGCCAAGCCAGCCGGGAAAACCGATCGACTGAAAAAACTGCGCCGTGCCCGGCAGCGTGAAAACGAAGATTTTCTGCAGGCTGTGCGCGAGATACAGCACGCCCAGCGCGACGCGCAGGATCGTCGCGGCAAGCTCGGCTTTGGGGCTGGTGGTCGGATTCATGTCGGTTCCTCGATTGAACGGGTTGGACGGCGCGGAATGCACCGTCGATGGAACGGACTTTATTCGAACCTCGGCGGGGGAAAAATCGTCCTATCGGCTTAGATTGATTCCAGTTGAGAAGGAATCAGCCGACAGCCGCCCACAGGCGCGCCAGCTCCAGATGCTCGGCGAGCGTGTCGGCCAGACGTTCCAGCGACGCTTCGCGCAACGCCGGATAGTCGATCGGCTCGGCCTGCGCGAGGCCCGCCCACGCGAGCAGCGCGGCGCACGCGGCCGGTGTGTCGAACAGGCCGTGGACGTAGGTCGCGAGAATCTGGCCGTCGGCGGAACGGGCGCCGTCGGGGGCGCGTGCGGCCGCCCGCGTCGTCGAGCAGCAGCGCGGGCGCGTCGAGCGCAGGGCCGCGCGTTTCCCCCATGTGAATCTCATAACCGGTGACGTCCGCCACGGCGTCGGCCGCCAGGCGTCCCGTCACGTTCTTCAGCGTCTTGTCGCGCGTCAGCGTCGTCGACAAGTCGAGCCAGCCCAGCCCGGCGACCGTCGCGGGCGGCCCTTCGACGCCGTACGGGTCAGCCACTTCGCGCCCGAGCATCTGCATGCCGCCGCAAATGCCGATCACGCGCCCGCCATAACGCAGATGACGCCGCAACACGGCATCCCAGCCTTGCGCACGCAGGAACGCGAGATCGCCCTGCACGTTCTTCGATCCCGGCAAGATGATCAGATCGGCGGCGGGCGGCACGCTGCCCGCGCGCACGTAATGAAAGTCGACTTGCGGGTGCGTGCGCAGCGCGTCGAAATCGGTGTGATTGCTGATGTGCGGCAACACGGGCACGACGACGCGCAGCACGTCCGAATCGCTCGCGCCGTTCGCATGCTTCGCGCGCAGTTCGCGCGGCAGCATGTCTTCAGCGTCGAGCGTGAGGCCGTGCAGATACGGCACGACGCCGAGCACCGGCTTGCCCGTTTTCGCTTCGAGCCAGTCGAGCCCTGGTTTCAGCAGGCTGATGTCGCCGCGAAAGCGGTTGATGACGAAGCCGCGCACGCGCGCCTGCTCGCTCGCCGACAGGCACGCGAGCGTGCCCGTCAGATGCGCGAACACGCCGCCGCGATCGATATCGGCGACGAGCACGACGGGACAATCGACGGCTTCGGCGAAACCCATGTTCGCGATGTCGCGATCGCGCAGGTTGACCTCGGCGGGACTGCCCGCGCCCTCGACGAAGATCGTGTCGTACGACGCTTGCAGGCGCGCATACGACTCGAGCACCGCCTCGAACGCGACAGGCTTGTAGTCGTGATACGCGCGGGCATCGAGATTCATGCGCGCCTTGCCGTGGATGATCACTTGCGCGCCGCGGTCGCTGGTCGGTTTGAGCAGCACGGGGTTCAGATCGGTGTGCGCGTCGATGCCGGCAGCCACGGCCTGCAATGCCTGCGCGCGCCCAATCTCGCCGCCGTCGACGGTGACCGCGCTGTTGAGCGCCATGTTCTGCGGCTTGAACGGCGCGACGCGCGCGCCCGCGCGACGTGCAAGGCGGCACAGTCCGGCGACCAGCGTGCTCTTGCCCGCGTCGGACGTCGTGCCCTGAATCATCAGCGTGCCGTGCGGCACGTCGGCCAATTCGGGCGATACGGGAGGGAAGGCTGACACGTTCGGCAACGGATCGAAGGAGAAGCCCGCATTATCCCATCGCACTTCTGCTTGCGCGCTGTCGTCATGACCTTGTCGGTACAATCACGCGATGATTTCCCGCGATCTCACCTTCGTCCTTGGCGGCGCGCGCTCGGGCAAGAGCCTGCACGCCGAACAACTCGCGAGCGCAAGCGCGTTGCCCGTCACGTATATCGCGACCGCGCACATCGGCGACGACGAATTCGCCGCGCGCGTCGCGCATCATCGCGAGCGGCGGCCCGCGCACTGGGCGCTCGTCGAAGCGCCGCTCGATCTGCCGCAGGCGCTTGCGTCCATCGACGCGCCCGCGCATTGCATCCTGATCGACTGCCTGACGCTGTGGCTCGCGAACCTGCTGTGTCCCGCCGACGGCTCGCCGGCGCTTGACGACTATGCCGACCGCTTTGCAGCACTCGAAACGACGCTCGCGCAGGCGCGCGCGAAGATCATCGTCGTGAGCAACGAGATCGGCCTGGGCGTCGTGCCGCTCGGCGCGGCCACGCGACTTTACCTCGACGAACTCGGACGACTCAATCAACGCGTCGCGGCCATCAGCACGCAAGCGACGATGATGGTCGCGGGCTTGCCGTTGCAGCTGAAACCGGCGAGCCGCGCATGATGCTGCTGTCCTTGCCCCTCGTCGCGACACTTGCCACAGCGGCCGTCGCCGTCGACCGATGGTTCGGCGAGCCGCGCCGCGCGCATCCCCTCGTCGGCTTCGGCCGACTCGCGACGCAGATCGAAGGCGCCTTGAACACCGGGCGGCGCGGCCGGCTGCTCGGCATCGCCGCATGGCTGCTCGCCGTCGCGCCGCCCGTGGCGATCGCGACATGGCTCGTGCTGGCGCTGCCGTTCATCTGGGCGTGCGCGCTGCACGTCGCGCTGCTCGCGCTCGCGCGCGCAGTCTGCACGATCACATCGAGCCGATCGGCCGCGCGCTTGCGAAGCGCGATCTCGCGCAGGCGCGCGTGCTGACGGCGCGCATCGTCTCGCGAGAAACCTCGCATGCCGACGAAAGCGCGCTATCGCGCGCGGCCGTCGAATCGGCGCTGGAAAACGGCAACGATGCCATCTTCGGCGCGCTGTTCTGGTTCGCGATCTTCGGCGGGCCCGGCGCCCTCGCGTTCCGTCTCGCCAATACGCTCGACGCGATGTGGGGTTATCGCACGCCGCGCTATCTGCGTTTCGGCTGTGCGGCCGCACGCTTCGACGACGCGCTCAACTACGTGCCCGCGCGTCTGACGGCGCTCGGCTACGCGCTGCTCGGCGACACGCGCACCGCGCTGCAATGCTGGCGCGAACAGGCGCCGCGCTGGGACAGCCCGAACGCGGGCCCCGTGATGGCGTCGGGCGCGGGCAGTCTCAACGTGCTGCTCGGCGGCGCCGCGGTCTATCACGGCGTGATAGAACAGCGCCCGACGCTCGGCGCGGGGCATACGGCCAGCGCGCGGCACGTCGAAGCGGCGCTGATGCTGGTCGAGCGGACGATCATCCTGTGGCTCGCCGTGTTCATCGCGCTTGCACTGTTGAGCGTGCCGTTCCAGAGCTAGCCGGCCATCGTCATGACGCACACCAACACTGCGCACAGCATCCAGCACGGCGGCAATCTGCACGAAGCGGCGCGCCGCTACGCGATCCCGTATGAAGCGTGGCTCGATCTGTCGACGGGCATCAATCCGCACGGCTACCCCGTTCCGCCCGTTCCCGCCGACGCCTGGCGGCGTCTGCCCGACAACGGCGACGGCTTTGCCGAACGCGCCGCGCGCTACTACGGCGCGCCCGATGCCGCGCACGTGTTGCCCGTCGCCGGGAGCCAGGCAGCCATCCGCGCGCTGCCCGTTGCGCTCGAACGCGGCACGGTGGGCATCGCGCCGCTCACGTATGGCGAGTACGCGCCCGCGTTTGCGCGCGCGGGACATCGTGTGACGACGCTCGACATCGCGTGCGCCGCGTTGCCCGACGACCTGCTGCATGCCGTCGTCGTCAATCCCAACAATCCGACCGCGCAGCATCTGGACGCATCGACGCTGCTGCATTGGCATGCCACGTTGTGCGAACGCGGCGGCACGCTGATCGTCGACGAAGCGTTTGCCGATGCGATGCCGTCGGCGTCGCTTGCCGCGCACGTCGATTGCGAGGGACTCGTCGTGCTGCGCTCACCTGGCAAGTTCTTCGGTCTAGCCGGCGGGCGGGCGGGCTTCGTGCTCGCGAGCCCGCGCCTGCTCGCGACGCTCGACGAAGCGTTGGGCGCGTGGACCGTCAGCGGCCCCGCGCGGCACGCCGTCAGCGCTGCGTTCGCCGACGTGGCATGGCAGGAGGCCATGCGCGCGCGGCTCGTGCAAGAAGGCGCGCGGCTCGCCGCCCTGCTGGGCGCGCAGGGTTTCGCGGTCCGCTCGACACCGCTTTTCGCATGGATTGCCGACCCACGCGCCGCGCATCTGCACGAAGCGCTCGCGAAACAAGGCATCTGGACGCGCTTTTTCACCGAGCCCGCAAGCGTGCGCTTCGGCCTGCCCGCAACGGAAAGCGACTGGACGCGTCTCGAATCGTGTCTGCGCCACGCCATGACGGAACGATAGAACCGATGCGACTGACACGACGGCTACGCACACTGGGCGCCGCCTGCACGCTCGCCGCGACATGGCACGCGCACGCGGCGATCACCGTCGACGACGACAACGCCACCGCCGTCACGCTCGCGCAACCCGCGCAGCGCGTGATCAGCCTTGCGCCGCACGTGACGGAGATGATCTACGCGGCAGGCGCCGGCGCGAAACTCGTCGGCGCGGTGACGTACAGCGACTATCCGCCCGAAGCGAAACAGGTGCCGCGCGTCGGCGACAACAAGTCGCTCGATCTCGAACGTATCGCTGCGTTGAAGCCGGATCTGATCGTCGTGTGGCGGCATGGCAATGCGCAGCAGCAGCTCGATCGTCTGCGCGAATTGCACATTCCGCTCTATGTCAGCGAGCCGCGTCGCCTCGACGATATCGCCGCGACGCTGACGAAGCTCGGCACGCTGCTCGGCACCTCGCCCGCCGCCGACGCCGCCGCGCGCGCGTACCGTCAGGCCATCGCGAAGCTGCGCGCGCGCTATGCGGCGCAGCCGTCCGTCAGCGTGTTCTACCAGGTATGGGACGACCCGTTGATGACGCTCAACGGCGAGCACTTGATCAGCGACGTGATCGCGCTATGCGGCGGGCGCAATGTGTTCGCGAAGCTGCAGCCGCTCGTGCCGACGGTATCGACGGAAGCCGTGCTCGCCGCGAACCCCGAAGCGATCGTCACGGCCGCACCCGGCGCGACAACACCCGACCGGCCGCTGCCTTCGCTCGACAAGTGGAAGGCGTGGCCCGGCATGACGGCTGTCGCGCGCGGCAACCTGTTCGCAATCGACGGCGATCTGATCAACCGGCCCGCGCCGCGCATTGCGCAAGGCGCGGCGCAGTTGTGCGCAGACCTCGACGCCGCGCGTTCGCGCCGCCGTTAAAACCGGTCACGCGTTCCAGCGCACCAGCGACCATTGCTGGCTCACGTCGTCGCGACGCAGCCACACGCAGCCCGACATGTCGATCGACCATTTCAGGCAGCGTTCGACGGGCACGCCGAGCACCGTCGCCGCGATCACGCGCATCACGCCCGCGTGCGTGACGACATAGGCAGGCGTCAGCTCGCGTGTCTGCTCGAACACGTCGAACCATGCGCGCACCCGGCTCACGAACTGTTCGACGCTTTCGCCGCCATGCTCGCGCGCGTGTTCGAAATTCTCCGCCCATGCATCGATCGACGCGCGATCGATGCCGTCCCAGCGCTTCAACTCCCACGTGCCGAAGTTCATTTCCTTCAGGCTGTCGTCGATGCTGGCCGCGCAGCCGAAGTTCGCGGCCAGCGCGGCCGCGACGCTCGCGCAGCGCGTAAGCGGACTCGACAGCAGCACGCGCGGCGCGGGCACCTGCAATGTCGCGAGACGCACCGCGAGGGCCGCCGCGGATGCTTCCGGCGCGTCCGCCAGCGCCACGTCGCTCTGGCCATAACAGACACCCGCTTCGACCGCGACAGCCGGATGACGAATCAATACGATATCCATGCGAGTCCCACGAGGTAGATGGCCAGTTCAAAAATCTGCTGTGCGAAGCCGAGACAGTCGCCCGTATAGCCGCCGATGCGTCTGACGAAATAGCGTCCCAGCAAGAAGCGCAACGCGGCCAGCACCACGAGCGTGATGCAGCCGGCGCGCCACTGCGGCCAGAAAAGCCACGGGATACCCAGTACGATAGCGCAGCACAACGCATTGCGTGACATGCGCTGCGCGACGGGCTTCGCCTTGCCTTCGTCGCGCACGTAGTCGAGCGTGACGAGATAGCTGATCGCGCAGGCGCGGCTCGCGGCGTGCGCGGCAATCATCAGCCACGCAGCGCGTAGCGGCGGCAAGACGGCGAGCGTTTGCCACTTCAACGCGAGCGCCATCATCAACGCGATCGCGCCGAATGCGCCGATGCGCGAGTCGTGCATGATGCGCAGCGTGTCTTCGCGCGTGTAGGCGCCGCCGAATGCATCGACGCAATCGGCAAGGCCGTCTTCGTGGAATGCGCCCGTGATGAGCAGCGTCGTCGCCATCGACAGCAACACCGCGACGCCCGCCGGAAAGATGCGCAGCGCCGCCATGTATACGATGGCGCCCGCCGCGCCGACCAGTGCGCCAACCAATGGAAAGTAACGCGCCGCCGCGCTCAGATAATGCGGTTCGTAGCCGACCCAGCGCGGCACGGGAACGCGCGTGAAGTAGCCGAGCGCCGTGAAGAAGTAACGCAGTTCGTTCATCGCTGTACGTTCGATAGGTCGGTAGCGGGCAGGCGCAAAGCGTCAGGCATCGCGTTGCGAAACGCCCGCCGATTCGAAGCTCGCCATCTCGTCGACGAACGCAACGGCTGCGCGCAGCAGTGGCACAGCAAGCGCCGCGCCCGTGCCTTCGCCAAGCCGCAAGTCGAGTGCCAGCAGCGGCACCGCGCCGAAGTGATCGAGCATGCGCCTGTGGCCTGCCTCGTTCGATGCATGCGCGAACACGCAATAATCGCGCACGGCAGGCGACAACGCATCGGCGACCAGCAGCGCGGCGGTCGCGATGAAGCCGTCCACGAGGATCGTCATGCGCGCCTGCGCCGCCCCGAGATACGCGCCTGCCATCATCGCGATCTCGAAGCCGCCGAAGGTCGCGAGCACCTCGAGCGGATCATTCGATGCCGGATGATGCGCGAGCGCCGCCGCCAGCACGTTGCGCTTCTTCGCGAGGCCCGCGTCGTCAAGACCCGTGCCGCGCCCGACGCAGTCGTCGATGGGCACGCCGCACAGCCGGCTCATCAGGCATGCCGCCGACGATGTATTCGCGATACCCATTTCGCCGAAGCCGATCACGTTGGTGCCGAGCGCCGCGTGATGGCGCACGCGCTGCGCGCCCGCGCGCAACGCGGCGAGCGCTTCGTCGCGGGTCATCGCGGGCTCCTGCGCGAAATTGCGCGTGCCTTTGCCAAGCGCAATATCGACGAGCTTTTCGTGCGGCGCGAAGTCATGCGCGACGCCCGCGTTCACGACTTCGAGTTCGACCCCGGCGACGCGGCTGAACGCGTTGATCGCCGCGCCGCCCGCCAGAAAGTTCAGCACCATTTGCGCCGTCACGGCCTGCGGATACGGACTCACGCCCGCGTTCGCGATACCGTGATCGGCGGCGAAGACGATCATCGCGGGCCGCGTGATGGTGGGTTTCGTCGTGCGCTGGATCATGCCCATCTGACGCGCGAGCGTCTCGAGTTGGCCCAGACTGCCAGGCGGCTTGGTCTTCAGGTCGATGATCCGTTGCAGGTCGGCGCGCAGCGTCTGTTCGAGCGGCTTCACATCGAACAGCTCGGACAGGGAAAGCGAAGTGGTCATGTTCGTTCAGGAGTGGAGAGTTTAGTTTTGCGCCGACGATCGAAACGCCGGGATCAGCGCTTCATCGTCGCCATCGCGGATCAGCACGAGCGGATAGCCGAATGCGCGGCTCGCGAGTTCCGGCGTCAAGACATCGCGCACAGGTCCTGCATGCGCAATACCGTTGCCTTCGAGCAGCAGTGCATGCGTCGCGAAACGGCGCGCGAGATTCAGATCGTGGCACGAGAACAGCACACTGCGCGTGCCGCCTCGCGTCCATGCATGCAACGCTTCGAGGCAATCGATCTGATGATGCAGATCGAGATGCGCGAGCGGCTCGTCGAGCAACAGCAGCGGCGCGTCCTGGCACAGCACGCCCGCGAGCGCGACGCGCTGCCGCTCGCCGCCCGACAGCGACAGCACGTCGCGCGAGGCGAAGTCGGCGAGTCCAAGCGAGGCGAGCGCCGCATGCGCGGCCGCGCGGTCCTCGTCGCGCTCCCAGCCCCAACCCGCCAGATGCGGGAAGCGGTTCAGCAGCACCACGTCCAGCACGCTCGCGCTGAACGCATCGTGCGAGGCTTGCGGCATCCACGCGCGACGCCGCGCGAGACGCGCGAGCGGCCAGTCGCTCACGCGCGCGCCATCGAGTTCGACGTGTCCCTGCGCGGGACGCAGCAGGCCCGCGAGCGTCGACATCAGCGTCGTCTTGCCCGCGCCGTTCGGCCCGGCGATGCACCAAAGCTCGCCCGGACCGAACGTTTGCGTGAACGCGTCGAGCAACGTGCGCGCGCCGGCGCGCAGCGTCAATTGCTGCGCATGCAGCGCGATTTGTGCGTGCGTGTGTGCGCTCATGTGGCCGTTCATGCGCGCCTCCTTCGCAGCAGCATCCACAGAAACACAGGCACGCCGATCAGCGCAGTGATCACGCCGACGGGCAATTGCGCGGGCGCGACGACCGTGCGCGCGAGCAGATCGGCGCCCATCACGGCCACGCCGCCGCCAAGCGCCGCGGCGGGCAGCAGCATCCGCTGATCGTTACCGAACGCGAGCCGCAGCATGTGCGGCACGACGAGCCCGACGAAGCCGATCGTGCCGCCCGTCGTCACGGCGGCGGCCGCTGCCAGCGACGCGACCAGATAAACGCGCAGCCGTGCGCGCATGACGGGAACACCGAGTGCCTGCGCCGCCGCGTCGCCGCGCAACAGCACGTTCAGTTGCGGCGCGATGGGCACGATGGCGGTCAGCGCCGCGCAGAGTGCGCCGAGCGCGAGCCACGGCATGCCGCCGCCGTTGAGATCGCCTGTCAGCCAGAACAGCATGCCGCGCAGGCGGCTGTCGGGGGCGACGGTCAGCAGCAGCGTGATGATGGCGCCCCACCCCGCCGCGATCACGGCGCCCGTCAACAGAAGACGCGGCGAGGCGTCCTGCGGCTCGCCGCGCCACAGCGCGCCGCGCGCGAGACCGAGCACCAGCACGATCGACACGAATGCGCCCGCGAACGCCGATGCATCGACGATCCACCACGCGCAGCCCGCGATCATCGCCAGCAGCGCGAAACTCGCTGCGCCGCCCGATACGCCGAGCACGTATGGCTCGGCCAGCGGGTTGCGCAGCAACACCTGCAGCAGCGCGCCTGCGAGCGCAAGCAGCGCGCCGCAGCCGAAGCCCGCCAGTGCGCGCGGCAGGCGCAGCGTGCGAACGATCTGCTCGGCGAGATCGGCGGAGGTGTCGTGGGACGGCAGCAACGCGTCCAACACGCGCAGCGGCGCGATGCTCACGCTGCCCAGCGCCAGCGACGCGACGAAGACGACGAGCGCGGCCGCACCGAGCGCCGCCCAGATCGCGAGCGCGCGCTTCGCGCTCATGCCTTGCGCGAGCGGCACCCGCGGACGTTGTGCGAAGCCGTTCATCGCGCGTTACAGCTGCTGCCAGCCGAGCGTGAGATAGGCGCCGCGCCGCGGCGTGTTGTACGTGTAGGCGAGTTCATAGTCCTTGTCGAACAGGTTCTGGATTTGCGCGGCCACGTACCATGCCTTCGTGATGTTGTAGCGCGCCGACAGACTCACGATGCCATATCCGCCGAGCGGCGCGCCGCTGTCGTCGCGCTCGCCGCTCAGGAGCCACTCGCCGCCCACGCGCCATTTGCCGACGGACCGGTTCGCGGTGAACGACGCAAAGCGGCGCGCGCGCCGGTTCAGCTCGGTGTGCGTGTCTTCGTCGACGGGATTCTGGAACGTCACCGCCGCGCGCACGTCCGTCTTGCCGACGTGACCCGCCCACGACCCTTCGATGCCCTGCACTTTCGCATGCCCCACGTTCTGTGCGACATAGATGCCGGGCGTGGTCTGCACGTAGTCGATCAGGTTCGTGTAGCGCGTCTGGAAAGCGGTGAGCTTCAGGAGACCCAATGCATCGGATGCGTATTGCAGCGCGGCTTCGACGGAGTGACTTTGCTCTGGCTGGATCAGCGGATTGCCGCTGCTCGGGTAGTACAGATCATTGAAGCTCGGCGCGCGAAACGCATCGGACCAGCTTGCAGTCACCTTCCAGTGTTCGTCGAAGTCGTAGCCATAGCCCAGATAGTAACTGTTGGCCCCGCCGAAATCCGAGTACTGGTCCCGCCGCACGTTCGCCTGGATCTGACTGCCGCCGAGGCGCCCCGTGTAGCCCGCAAACGCCGAATTCACGTGACGATCGGGCGCGCTGTACTGGTTCGAGTCGAGCGTCTGGTCCAGATGCTCGTAGCCGAGCTGCAGCTTGTGATCGCGTGCGATCGTGAAATCGTTCTGCCACGTGTATTGACGGTTGTCCGAATCGTAGCGATACAGATAGTCGCCATTGAGCGCCGTGTTGCTGCGATCGTTGCCCGCCGCGACGACCAAGCGCGTGGTCCACGCATCGGTGAGCTTGCCGTTCGCGAACACCGAGGCCGTCTGCACCTTGCTGTGCAGATTGTTGAGATTGGTGGGCAGACCGAACGGATCGTCGAAGCTGTCGGTGCCGTTCGACTGGAAATAGCGCACGCCGACGTCCCACGCGTCGGTCAGCTTGTGGCGCAGCGACGCGCTCACACTCTCGTTGAAGTAGCCGTTTGCATTGGGATTGACGCTCGCGAGCGCGGGGTCGATCGACGAGAAGCCGTCCGTCTTCGCGCGTGCGAGCGTGATGCTGAAGGTCGTGCGGCCGTCCTTGTCGAGCGCGCCGTCGACACCCGCCGCCTGGCGCTGCGTGTGATAGCTGCCGTACTCCACGTCGAAGTGAAAACGCGGCGGATGATTGCCGCCGTTCCTCGTGAACACTTGCACGACGCCGCCGATCGCGCCCGAGCCGTACAGCGCCGACACATTGCCGTTCACGACTTCGACATGATCGATCTGGTCGAGCGGAATCTGTTCGAGCTGTGCGTTGCCCTGGCTCACCGAGTCGACGCGCACGCCGTCGATCAGCACCAGCGACTGCGTCGCCGATGCGCCTCGCAGGAACAGACTCGAGGTCGCGCCCGGGCCGCCGTTGCGCACGATCTGCGCGCCCGGTGCTAACTGCAGCAGGCCGGGCAGATCGCGCGCGGTGGTGTCGGCAATGTCCTGTGCGTCGAAGAGCGTGGTCTGCGCAATGGCATCGGCGAGACGCTGCGCGCGACGGTCGGCCGTCACGACAATAGGCGACAGCACGGACGCGCTGGCCGGCGCGTCTACGTCAGACGGGAGCATGTCCGATCGCTGCGCGGATGTGGCGGATAGGCCCTGAGGGCCGGCTTCGTGAGCGGCTTCGTGAGCGGCCTCATGAGCGGCCTCATGAGCGGCCTCATGAGCGGTCGACTGGGCATGAGCGGCAAGCGGCATCGCGCTGGCAGCGTACGCAAGGACGCCCAGCGCGGCGAGCGGGGCGCGGGCGTAATCAATCAAATGCGCAGAGAAATACGCGGAGAAACGCGCGGCAAAACGCGCAGTCGGACGCGTGGCATGCATCGGGATGAGCATCGAGAAAGTCCTGTGGGCCTGTGCGCGGCCCGCTCCTCGTGGGCCGATGCCTGTCAAGGAGCGACGCGCTCCAGGCCTCCGGCCGGTATCCGGGCTGACGACTGGCCGACCCGCCTTCCCGCGCATGACGCACAGTGGCTTGCCGCACGACGTTCGACACCTTGGCTCGATGCGTGCATGAGTCGACCTGCAGAAACTGCGGTCGTTGTACCGTTGCGAGGACAGCGCAGGTTGGCTCGTCCGGGCGGACTTCGCTCCCTGCTTCCCGTTTAACTGCGCGCGGCGCGATACCGCGCGCGGGCACCTGAGTGGGCGCCAGTGTAGAAGTGGCGGATGCACGCGTCAAGAAACGCGGCACATCGCATGCATCCCGAACATCGGACTGTTGAAAAAGCCCCTTTTTTAGGGGCGAAAATGCGTGCCACGCGGGCACGCACCTGGATATTGCGGAATTAAGGCGCTAATGTTACGTCTCGAAACGAGACAAATGTCCGAGCGTGCGACATTCCGCGCTAGAATGCCATGTCTTTAGAGGACGCAGCACATGCTCACCGAACTCGAAACACTGTCACAGAACATTGGCCGGCTGATCGAGATCAGCCAGCGCTATAACGAAGCTCGCCTCGCGCTCGAAGAACAGCTCGCACAAGCGCGCGCCGAATGCGAGTCGACCCGCGCAGAACTCGAACAGGCCCGTGAAGAACGCAACGCATTGCAGGCGGAGCGCGATGCGCTGTCTGCGAAGATCGACGACGCCCAGGTGCGTCTGAACGCGATCCTCGAGAAATTGCCGCGCGCCCGCGCTCACGAGCCTGACAATCAACTCGATCTCCTCGCGCCCGAGCAGCACGCGCAGGCCAATCACGACGCGAACAACGACGCGACCCGCCACGGAGAAAATGCATGACCACGAAGCAGATCGAAGTGTCGATCCTCGGCCAGCCCTATCGCCTCGCGTGCTCGCCGGAAACGGAAGCCGCGCTGCTCGAAGCGGTGGCGCGCGTGGACGCCGAGATGACGAAGATCCGTGCCAGCAGCAACGTACGCGGTCAGGACCGCATCGCCGTGATGGCGGCGCTGTCGCTGGCATCGGAACTGCTTAGGCTGCAAGCCAGCGTGCGACACGGAGAATCATTTCCCGCCGAAGAAATCCGGCGTACAATGCACCAGATGAATGAGCAGCTGGGCACTGTGATTCAACAGTACAGCGTGCAGTAAAAAAATTCTGACGGGCTTGATTGCATTGCGGTCAGGTTCATGTGGTAGATGTAGAGCAAACGTTTTTCAGCTTCCCTGCCTGGTTCGCCAAGGTCATATATTCCTTGAACCAATGCTATATGCACGGTTGCGGAAATTTGTAGCACGGGCGTGCGCGTCACTCAGTCTGATGTACCCGAAGTGCTGCTAACTGCGACCAATTCTGAACCTCAGGTTCAGGATGCCGGCCTAGCGGCTAAGGCGGGGACCCATACGAACGGCATCGGACTTATCCGATGCCGTTTTTCTTTGCGTGCACGGTTGTCGCACAGCACTGCTCGACGAATCATTCCCACACTTCACGTTCAATCGACTCATGCGCTACTGGCTGATGAAGTCCGAACCGGACGAAGCGAGCATCGACGATCTCGCGAATGCGCCGCAGCGCACGCTACCGTGGACAGGCGTGCGCAATTATCAGGCGCGTAACTTCATGCGCGACATCATGAAGATCGGCGACGGCGTGCTGTTCTATCACTCGAGCTGCCCTGAGCCGGGCATCGCAGGCATCGCCGAGGTGTGCTCGACGCCCTATCCCGACCCAACGCAGTTCGATTCGAAGAGCCCGTACTACGACGCGAAGTCGTCGCAGGAAACGCCGCGCTGGACGCTCGTCGATGTCGTGTTCAAGAAGAAGATCGCGCTGATACCGCTCGCCGAATTGCGCGAACACCCCGAACTCGCCGACATGCGCGTGCTCGCCAAGGGCAACCGCCTGTCGATCACGCCCGTCACGCAAGCCGAGTGGACATTCATCACGAAGCAGTTGGCCAAGCCCGCCGCGTGAGCGCGCGGATGAAAGCGTGAACGCTTGCCGTCGCGTCGCCCACTGCCCAGAACGTGAAGCGCGAAAAGCAAAACTCAAGCGCGATGCGGAGCAATTCGAAGCAACAATTCGAAGCAACACTCAGGGAACCAGTCGACGCTTTCAGACGCCTAACTGCGCGTCGCAAGCGTCATGCCATGCGCGCCGAAGCGAGGTCTTCGGCGGCGGCGTTTCGCTGACGCATGCGCGCACAACCTCAAGCAAGGAGTCGAACAATGACGAAACCATCCGCGCTCGTGTGGGCGCTCGCCGGCGCATGCGCGGCGCCGCTCGCTCTCGCATTCACGGCATCCGCGGCCCAGGCCCAGACCGTCGTGCAGCAGTACCAGCCCGCGGGCGTCCTGTCGCTGAACGCGCAAGCTAGCAAAGAAGTGCCGCAGGATGTCGTCGACATCACGCTGTTCTATGAACAGGAAGCAAACGACCCGTCGTCGCTGACGGGCACGCTGAACCAGCATGCCGACCAGGCGCTGCAAAAGGCCAAAGGCGCCGCAGGGGTGACGGCGCGCACAGGTTCGTTCTCGATCTATCCGTCGACGGATCGCGACGGGCGCATTTCCGCGTGGCGCGGCCGCACGGAAGTCGTGCTGGAGTCGCACGACTTCGCGGCGGCGTCGAAGCTCGCCGGGCAACTGTCGTCGATCATGCAGGTCGGCAACGTGCAGTTCTCACTGTCGCCGGAAGCGCAGCGTGCCGCCGAACAGAAGCTGACGGGCGATGCCATCGCTTCATTCAAGCAGCAGGCCAGTTCAGCCGCGCAGGCGTTCGGCTACAGCGGCTACACGATCCGCGAGGTGAATGTCGGACACGGCGGCATCGTATCGCCGCGTCCGGTGATGATGATGAGCATGCGCTCCGACGTCAGCGCGAAGGCAGCCGCTCCCGTGCCCGTCGAAGGCGGCACGTCGACGGTGACGGTCAACGTGACGGGGTCGGTGCAAATGAAGTGAAGCGTGCGCGGACCGTCGCGCACGCACCAGCAAAAACGCCACGGCATGCCGTGGCGTTTTTCATTCGTGCGCAAGCGCGCGTCAACTGGCCTTGACGGCGCCCGTCGCTTCGCGGCCGCTGCGCCGGTATGCCCACAGCAACATCGCGATGCCCGCGAGGATCATCGGCAGCGACAGCCACTGACCCATCGACAGGCCGAGCGCCAGCAAGCCGAGAAAGTCATCGGGCTCGCGCGCGAATTCGACGGTGAAGCGCGCGAGGCCATAGCCGATCAGGAATACCGCCGACGTCGCGCCGACGGGCCGCGGTTTGCGCGAGAAGAACCACAGTACGAGGAACAGCACGACGCCTTCGAGCGCGATCTCGTAAAGTTGCGACGGATGGCGCGGCAGCATGTGATATTGCGCGAACACGTCGGCGAGGTGCCATTGCGCGGCCTGCGCGGGGTGCGCGGCGAGCCAGCCGGCGTCTTCGCTCGCGGCGCCCGGGAACAGCATCGCCCAGGGTGCATCCGGCGACGTCACGCGGCCCCAAAGCTCCCCGTTGATGAAGTTGCCCAGACGCCCTGCCGCGAGACCCGTCGGCACCATCGGTGCGACGAAGTCCGTCACCTGCAGCCAGGTCCGCTTGCGCTGCCACGCGAACAGCACCATCGCGAACGTCACGCCGAGAAAGCCGCCGTGAAACGACATGCCGCCTTCCCAGACCTTGAACACGTCGAGGGGATGCGCGAAGTACCAGCTCGCCTTGTAGAACAGCACGTAGCCGAGGCGTCCGCCGAGAATCGTGCCGAGCACGCCGTAGAACAGCATGTCGTCGATGTCCTTCGGGGTCCAGCCTTGCGCGGCGACGTGCGGCAGACGCAGGCGCAAACGGCCCACGACGATCGCCATCACGAAGGCGACAAGGTACATCAGGCCGTACCAGCGGACGGCGAGCGGCCCCAGATGAATGGCTACGGGGTCGAAATTCGGGTGGATGTGCATCGTATCGTTGGAGGGTTCGGTGATCGGAAAACCAGGCGAAAAATTCAGCGGACAATTCCGCGACAACGGCAGCGAACCGGCAAGGGGCGGCAAACGCGGCAGAACGCGGCAAAGCCCCGCAAAACCGCGAAAGCCCGGCATGGCGCGCGGTCATACGCGGTCATATGCGGTCGTCAGGCCCAAGCGCATTGGACGCGCCGTGACGCGATCGGTTCGCTCGATGGCGGCGCACTGCCCCGCGCATGCGGGCGCCGTCAGCCTGCAAGCGCGGCCGCGTGTGTCCGCACGATGTCGATGAAGCCCGCCAGCACCGGGCTCACGTCGGCCGTGCGCCACACGAGCCCGGTGACGACAACGGGCACGGCCTCGCGCAACGGACGATAGACGACGCCCGTGCGCCGCAGGTTACGCAACGATTGCGGCACCAGCGCGACACCCATGCCCGCGGACACGAGGCTCACGATCGTTTGCATCTGGATCGCCTCCTGGCCGATGCGCGGCGTGAGCCCTG
Organism: Paraburkholderia bengalensis; assembly: GCF_037126505.1. NCBI lineage: Bacteria > Pseudomonadati > Pseudomonadota > Betaproteobacteria > Burkholderiales > Burkholderiaceae > Paraburkholderia > Paraburkholderia bengalensis. The sequence continues at coordinate 117,723 of NZ_JACFYJ010000007.1, read as the reverse complement.
CCGCGCCGTAGCAATCCATAATGATGTCATAAAAGGCCGGCGCGAGACGCCGCGGGAAAACGACCAACGGCGCGTCGCCCGTTTGCGCGAGGCTCAGCGGCGTATCGCGCCATTCTTCGAGGCCGGCCGCATTGCCTTCCGCATCGGCCTCGATACCCGCCGCCATCTCCGTCGACATCGCGATGACCAGCGGCTCACGCGCGAGCGGCAGCCACGAAACCCGCGCCGCGTAGCGCGGCGGCAGCGGCCCGATGACGAGGCCGGCATCGATGCGCCCCGCCGCCAGTTCTTCGATCTGCACGTCGCTGGTCGCTTCGAGCAGTTCGAGCCGCACACGCGGATGACGCGCGCCGAACTCGCGCAATAACGGCGGCAACAGCCCGTAGTCCGCCGTCGACACGAACGCCAGCGACAGCACGCCCGCCTCGCCGCGCGCGAGACTCTGCGCGAGCGGTCGCAACCCTTCCGCGCTCGCGAGCAGCCGCCGCACCTCCGGCAGCAGGTCGGCGCCGACCGGCGTCAGCTCGACGGTGCGCCGCGTGCGCGCGAACAGCTCGACACCCAACGTGTCTTCCAGCGCGCGGATTGCCTGCGACAGCGGAGGCTGCGTCATCGACAGCCGCGCCGCCGCGCGCCCGAAGTGCTTTTCTTCGGCGACGGCCACGAAATAACGCAACTGACGCAGATCCGGGTGCACAGGCAGGCTCATTGATACATTTTACGACCTAATAAGCGCCAAATAATATATTGGACAGTGTTTTGCAGAAACCGCATTCTTGGCCGACGTGCCCGACCTAGACTACAGAACTGCGCTGGCACTGCCGCGAGCCGTCGTGCCGAAAGCCCGAAAGCCCGAAAGCGGAAAGCGCAAAGCGAGCCGTCGGCCCGATCAAGACAACTGGATGGAGTTCCCCATGCCGTACAACCGTCGTTCGAAGAACATCACGCAAGGCGTCGCGCGCTCGCCGAACCGCTCGATGTATTACGCGCTCGGCTATCAGAAGGACGACTTCGACAAGCCGATGATCGGCATCGCCAACGGCCACTCGACGATCACGCCCTGCAACGCCGGCCTGCAACCGCTCGCCGACGCCGCCGTCGAGGCCATCCGCCGCGCCGACGCGAATCCGCAGACCTTCGGCACGCCCACCATTTCGGATGGCATGTCGATGGGCACGGAGGGCATGAAGTACTCGCTGGTCTCGCGCGAAGTGATCGCCGACTGCATCGAAACATGCGTGCAAGGCCAGTGGATGGACGGCGTCGTCGTGATCGGCGGCTGCGACAAGAACATGCCGGGCGGCATGATCGGCCTCGCGCGGATGAACGTGCCGGGGATTTACGTGTACGGCGGCACGATCAGGCCGGGCCACTGGAAAGGCGTCGATCTGACCATCGTGTCGTCGTTCGAAGCCGTGGGCGAGTTCACGGCGGGGCGCATGTCGAAGGAGGACTTCGAAGGCGTCGAGCAGAATGCCTGCCCGACCACGGGCTCGTGCGGCGGCATGTACACGGCCAATACGATGAGCTCGTCGTTCGAGGCGCTCGGCATGTCGCTGCTGTATTCGTCGACGATGGCGAACCCCGATCAGGAAAAGGTGGACTCGGCGGCGGAGTCGGCGCGCGTGCTGGTCGAAGCCGTCAAGAAGGATCTGAAGCCGCGCGACATCATCACGAAGAAATCGATCGAGAACGCCGTCGCGCTCATCATGGCGACGGGCGGCTCGACCAACGCCGTGCTGCACTACCTCGCGATCGCGCACGCCGCGGAAGTGGACTGGACTATCGAGGACTTCGAGCGCATGCGCAAGAAGGTGCCCGTGATCTGCGACATGAAGCCGTCGGGCAAATACGTGGCGACCGATCTGCACAAGGCGGGCGGCATTCCGCAAGTGTTGAAGCTGCTGCTCGACGCGGGGCTGCTGCACGGCGACTGCATGACGATCACGGGCAGGACGATCGCCGAAGAACTGAAGGACGTGCCGTCGAAGCCGCGCGCCGACCAGCAGGTGATCTACCCGATCGACAAGGCGCTCTATAGCGAAGGCCATCTCGCGATCCTCAAAGGCAATCTCGCCGAAGACGGCGCCGTCGCGAAGATCACCGGTCTGAAGAACCCCGTCATCACGGGCCCCGCCCGCGTGTTCGACGACGAGCAAAGCGCGATGGACGCGATCCTCGCCGACAAGATCAAGGCGGGCGATGTCGTCGTGCTGCGCTATCTCGGACCGCAAGGCGGCCCCGGCATGCCGGAAATGCTCGCGCCGACTTCGGCGATCATCGGCAAGGGACTCGGCGAATCCGTCGGCCTCATCACTGATGGCCGCTTCTCGGGCGGCACGTGGGGGATGGTGGTCGGCCACGTCGCGCCGGAAGCGTTCGTCGGCGGCACGATCGCGCTCGTGCAGGACGGCGACTCGATCACGATCGACGCCCATAAGCTGCTGCTGCAACTGAACGTCGACGACGCCGAACTGCAGCGCCGCCGCGGCGCGTGGAAGCAGCCCGCGCCCCGCTATACGCGCGGCGTGCTGGCGAAGTTCGCGGCGCTCGTGAAGCCCGCCAACAAGGGCGCCGTCACGGGCTGACGCGCCCGGGCCGCGCGCGCGTGATGCGACGCAGCACGTGAGCTGAAGCTGGTATCGAGTTGATCGTCAGCAATGGGATGGCAACGCTTCGACGCACGAAGGGGCACACGGATCGCCGTGTGCCCCTTTGCTCTTATAATGCGTCCACCACGAGCCGGGCAGAGTAGCCGGCGGAGACCATAATGAAATCGAAGTCGTATGCGGCATTCCTGCTGGCAAGCACTTTGGCATTCACAAGCGCAGCGCGCGCGGAATCCGCCCAGGGCCTCGCGCTCGCGCAGAAAGAGAACTGCATGAGCTGCCATTCGGTGACGCGGCAGTTCATGGGGCCGTCGCTACGCGATGTCGCCGCGAAGTACGCGTCGCGCAGCGACGCCGCGCATTACCTCGCGGGCAAGATTCTCGAAGGCAGCGCCGGCGTCTGGGGCCCCGTGCCGATGCCCGCTAATACGCAGCTCACACCGGACGAGGCGATGTCGCTGGCAAGCTGGATCTTGACGCTCAAGTAACGCCACCCGGGGCGACAGACCCGACGCTGCTGCCCGTCCTACCTGGCCGTGGTCGCGTTGCCCAGTTCCTCGCGGATCGCCTCGCGCACCCATCTCAGCATTTCCGTTTCCAGCGCAAGCGCGACCTCGCGCGTGATCTGATTGACGAGCCACGTCGTGTGATCCTGGAACGCGTCGCGGCAACGCGCTTCGATCAGGTTGCGACCGTCGCCGTTCAGATACGTCGAGAAGCGGCCGCGCAAACGCTCGGCCAGCACATCGGCGTCGTAGTCGGATGCGGCGGCGGCATGGTTTGGATGTTCCGCATGCATCGCCACGGAACCGCTCTCGGGCGGCGCGACATAGTGTTCCGCCGTCGAGCCGGACGTGAACTCCGCCTCGCCAGGCACGAACTGCGCGGGTTCGCGCGCGGGCAGCGGCGCGGATGCCGCGATCGGCGGATGGTCCGTGCGCAGCGAAGGTTCGCGCCGCTCGGCAACGGGTTCGCGCGTCGGTTCTTGCACGGGTTCATATAAGGAATCGAGCACGGGAACGTCGTCATGCACGGACGGCTCAGGCGGCCCCGCATGCGCAGCCGTGTCCTCGGCCGGCTCGTGCGACCCCTCATGCCCCTTCGCGTGCCTGCGCCCGTGAGACGATTCGTGACCGTGGCCGCCGCTTCGCTTCGGGCGCTTCGTCCTCGCGTGCGGTTCGTGGCCCGTGACCATCACGTCGGTCAACAGGGGGATGTCTTGATCGAAAGGGTCGGAGGATTGGGACACGAAAGCACTCCCTTTAAGGATCGGACGAGCCGGATCTGCGCTAATCGGACAAGACCGCGCATCGAACGGACGGCATGCCGTCCGCGAGCGGTCAGGCGCCTTGCTTGTAGTTGTTCAGAGCATAGCCGCGGTCGCGATAGAAGCGATAGCGCTCGCGCCCCGCGGCCAGTTCGTCAGGCGCGTTGCCGACGATCTCCAGCAGCCGCTCGAAGCGCGCGAACTGCGGCGGCACCGTCGCGCTCAGGTTCAACAGTATCTGATGATGGGGCACATCGTCGAGCGACGATGCCAGCACGATGGGCGTCTGCGCCGCAAGCGGGCTCGCCGCCATGCAGTGCGGAATGAAGTCGAGGGCCGAGAAGGTCCACAGCTGCTCGTCGAACGCGCGCAGACGCGGCGGTTCGGCCAGCACGACGAGCGGCTGGCCAGCCTGATACGCCTTGCGCACGAGACGGCACGCATACTGCAGCGAATCGCCGACGTTCGAATGAAAGTCGATGCGGGTCATCGGCGACTCTGCTTCATTGCTGCACGCACGGGGGTACTGCGATGCGTCATTGTGCGGCGCGATCGATCAGGAATTGCGACAGCAGCGGCACGGGACGACCCGTCGCACCCTTGGCCGCGCCGCTCTTCCACGCCGTGCCCGCGATGTCGAGGTGCGCCCACGGATACGCTTCCGTGAAGCGCGACAGGAAGCAGGCTGCCGTCACGCTGCCCGCCGGACGCCCGCCGATGTTCGCGAGGTCCGCGAAGTTCGACTTCAATTGGTCCTGGTACTCGTCGTCGAGCGGCAGGCGCCATGCGGGATCGGCGGCTTCCTTCGAGGCGTCGAGCAGTTCGCCCGCGAGCGCGTCGTCCTTCGAGAACAGGCCGCTGTTGTGATGGCCGAGCGCGATGATGCACGCGCCCGTGAGCGTCGCGATATCGATCACGGCGGCGGGCTTGAAGCGCTCCGCGTACGTGAGCGCGTCGCACAAGATCAGGCGGCCTTCGGCATCCGTATTCAGCACTTCGATAGTGAGGCCCTTCATGCTGGTGACGATGTCGCCCGGCTTGGTGGCGTTGCCGGCGGGCATGTTCTCGCAAGTCGGGATGATGCCGACCACGTTCAGCTTCAGGCCCATTTCTGCGACGGCGCGCAGCGTGCCGAGCACGGAGCCCGCGCCGCACATGTCGTACTTCATCTCATCCATGCTGTCGCCGGGTTTCAGCGAGATGCCGCCCGTGTCGAACGTGATGCCCTTGCCGACCAGCACGACGGGCGCGGCCTTCGCGCCAGCGCCCTGATACTGCAGGACGATGAACTGCGGCGGCTCGACGGAGCCCTTGGTGACCGCGAGGAACGAGCCCATCTTCAGCGCTTCGATCTGCTTCTCGCCGAGCACTTCGACCTTCAGCTTCCAGTCCTTTGCCAGCTTCTTCGCGGTGCTGGCGAGGTAGGTCGGCGTGCAGACGTTGCCGGGCAGATTGCCGAGATCCTTCGTGAGGTCCATGCCGTTGGCGAGCGCGACGCCCTGCTTCACGGCGAGTTTCGCCAGTTTCTCGTCGGCGGCGTCCACGCTGAAGACGATGCGCTTGAGTGCGCGCGCGCCCGTGTCAGGCTTGCTCTTCATCTGCGTGAATTTGTACGTCAACTCGCGCAGCGCGAGGATCGCCGCGCGCACCGCCCAATCCGACGAGCGCTCCTTGACAGGCGCCTGCGCGAGCGTGAAGGTGACCTGCACGACCTTCGTGCCGAGGACCGCGCGCCACGCGGCGCGCACGGCGTCGCCGTACGCTTTCTGCGTGAACGCATCCTGTTTGCCGAGGCCGACCAGCAGCACGCGCGATGCGCCGATGCCCTGCACTTCGTGCAGAAACACCGTGCTGCCGATCTTGCCGTCCATGTCGCCCGCTTTCACGATGCGCGTGAGCAGGCCCTTGGTGGCCGCGTCGATTTCCAGCGCCGCGCCCGACAGCGTTTGCGACTCGAACACGCCGATCACGATGCAATCCGATTTACCGGTAAGGAACCCGTTGGTCGAGCCTTTGCTCCAATCACAGGCTTTTATGCTAAAGTCCATCGCGCTTGTCCTCGGATAAAATCTGGGCTTAGGATGAAAGCCGCAATTATCCGCTATTTTTCCCGCGGCGGCTGCACGGAAGGCGCGATGGGGCCCAACCCCGCCGTCCGCCGAAGCGCCCCCTCTCTTCATCAACCATGATTTTTGAACGCTCTCTCCAGCGCGAACTGGCGTACACGGCTGGTGCCGTGTTCATGGTTCTGCTCACGCTGGTTCTGACGACGATGATGATCCGCATCGTCGGCTTCGCGGCGTCCGGTGAGATCGATCCGCGCGACGTGCTCGTGCTGATCGGGCTGACGGTCATCGGCTATCTCGCGATCATGCTGGTCGCGACGCTGTTCGTGTCGATCCTGTTCGTGCTCACGCGCTGGTACAAGGATTCCGAAATGGTCGTGTGGCTCGCCTCGGGCGTGAGCCTCACGCGCTTCATCAAGCCGATCGGCCTGTTCGCGACGCCCATCATCATTCTCATCGCGTTCTTCGTGTTCGTCGGCTGGCCGTGGTCGAACCAGCAGAGCAAGCTGATCCGCGCGCGCTTCCAGCAGCGCGACGAGGTGTCCCTGCTCGCGCCCGGCCAGTTCCGCGAATCGGCCGTGAGCCATCGCGTGTTCTTCATCGAGAAGATGTCGCCCGATCAGAGCCACGTCGAGAACGTGTTTGTCACGAGCACGGAAAACGGCAAGGTGAACGTGGTCGTGTCGAAGAACGGCCACACCGAAACGCAGAAAAACGGCGACCGCTTCGTCGTGCTCGAAAACGGCCGGCGCTACGACGGCGAGCCGGGCCATCCCGACTTCCGCATCATGGAGTTCGAGCGCTACGGCGTGAAGATCCAGAGCCAGCCCGTGGTCAGCACGCCGTCCACCACGGGCACGCCCACGCTCGACCTGTTCCGCGACCCCACTCGCCAGAATCTCGCCGAGTTCGCATGGCGCGCGGGGCTGCCGCTGATCGGCCTCAACCTGATGCTGCTCGCCATTCCCCTCGCGCACCAGAACCCGCGCCGCAGCCGCACGATCAATCTGGTGATGGCCGTGCTGATCTATCTGACGTATTCGAACCTGCTGAATGTCGTGCAGTCGTGGATCGAGCAAGGCAAGGTCTCGTTCGGCGTGGGCCTCGTCGGGCTGCATATCGTTGTCGCGGCGATCGTCGTGTTCATCTTCTGGCTGCGGGTGCGCAACCGGCCGCTCTTCACGCGCGCGATGTTCAGCCGCCACGGCGTCGGCTCGAACCGTCCGGCGCAGGGAGCGTGACCGATGCGCATCTATGAAAGGTACTTCGCGCGCCAGATCTACCTCACGTTCATCTTCATCCTGTTTGCGTTTTCGGGTCTGTTCTTTTTCTTCGACCTGATCAACGAACTGAACTCGGTCGGTCACGGCAACTACAAGTTCCAGTACGCGGTGCTGCGCGTCGCGCTGCAGACGCCGTCGCGCTTCTACGAAATCATTCCCGTCGCCGCGCTGATCAGCGCGATCTACGTGTTCGCGCAGATGGCGGCGAATTCGGAATACACGATTTTCCGCGTATCGGGCCTCGCAACCAATCGGGCGCTGCGTTCGCTGCTGAAGATCGGAATTCCGCTCGTGATCCTCACGTACATCATCGGCGAAGTGGTCGGGCCGTACACGGATCAACTGTCCGAACGCGTGCGGCTGGAGGCGCTGGGCTCGTCGGTGTCGAGCAACTTCGAGTCGGGCGTCTGGGTGAAAGACACGCTGACGGCCCGCGCCGACGGCGAGCAGGTGACGCGTTTCGTCAACGTCGGCCAGTTGCAGCCGGACGCGACCATCTCCAACGTGCGCATTTACGAGTTCGACTCGAAGTTTCGTCTGTCGAACGTGCGCATTGCGAAGTCGGGCAAATATCAGCCGCCGGGCCACTGGATGCTGACGGACGTCACGGATACACAACTGATCGACGTCGCGCCCGACGCTGGCAAGCCTACCGACGCACTGAACCCGGTGTATCGCGCGAAGCAGGTCACGCTGCCTGAATATTCGCTTCGCTCGGAACTGACGCCGCAGATTCTCTCCGTGCTGCTGGTCGCGCCGGAGCGGATGTCGATGTTCAATCTGTTCCGCTACATCCAGCACTTGACCGAGAACCATCAGGACACGCAGCGCTACGAAATCGCGCTGTGGCGCAAGCTGCTCTATCCGTTCGCGGTGTTCGTGATGCTGGTGCTGTCGCTGCCGTTCGCGTATCTGCATACGCGCGCGGGCGTGGTCGGCATGAAGGTGTTCGGCGGGATCATGCTCGGCATGAGCTTCCAGCTGTTCAACACGCTGTTCTCGCACATCGGCAATCTGAACACCTGGCCCGCGCCGTTGACGGCAGCGACGCCCGCGCTGATCTATCTCGTGCTTGGGCTCGTCGGGCTCAAGTGGGTCGACAGGCATTAGATTTTTGGAGCGCCCACTCATGGCATCTCACGGAATCGTGCTGTTCGCGCATGGCGCCAGAGATGCCCGCTGGGCCGAGCCTTTCGAGCGTCTCTCGACCCGCTTGCGGGCCTTACGCGGCCCTTCCGCTGGGCCGGTTTCCCTCGCCTTTCTCGAACTGATGTCGCCCGATCTGCCGACAGCCGTCGCTGAACAGGCCGCCGCGGGCGTATCCATCGTGACCGTCGTGCCCGTATTCTTCGGCCAGGGCGGACATATCCGGCGCGACTTGCCCGCGATTCTCGATCAGTGCCGCGCGGCCAATCCCACAGTTGAAATCCGTTGCTCCACGGCTGTCGGCGAAGACGACGAAGTCATCGAGGCGATTGCCGCGTATTGCCTGCGGCAGACTTCGTCATAACGGCGCGCGCCCGCTCAACGCATCGCATCGAACACGATTCTCGCGGCCTCGGCGACGATCTCGCTGCGCGGCGGCGTTTCCTTCGGCATCACGCCCGTGAAATAAATCGCGACAACGAACGGCGCAGCGCCAGGCGGATAGACGGCGGCGACGTCGCTGGCCGTGCCGTAATCGCCGCTGCCCGTCTTGTCCGCCACGCGCCAACCCGTCGGCACCGCGGCGCGGATGCGTCCGGCGCCCGTCGTGTTCCCGAGCATCCACGCATTCAACTGTTCGCGCTGCGGGCGGCCGAGCACGTCGTCGGCGAGCAGGCACTTTTGCGCATCGAGCATCATGGCGCGCGGTGTTGTGGTGTCGCGCATGTCGCCGGGCACCGACGCGTTGAGGTCCGGTTCGTTGCGCACGAGATCGAACCACGTGTCGCCGATCGAGTTCGCGAATTCGTTCAACACTTCGGGGCCGCCGAGCGCCGTCAGCAGCAGGTTGGCCGCCGTGTTGTCGCTGTGCTGTAGCGCCGCCGCACAGAGTTCGCCGATCGTCATGCCGTCGCGCGCCCGTGCCTGCGTAACGGGCGAATTGACCACCAGGTCGGATTCACCGAAACGCACGCGCTCGTCGAGCAGACTGCGTTCGGCCATGCTGCGCTTCAGGATCAACGCAACGGCCAGGAGCTTGAACGTGCTGCACATCGGAAAGCGTTCCGACTCGCGATAACTGACAACGGCGCCATCGGCCGTATTGAGCGCGGCCACGCCGAGCCTTCCGCCGCTCGTCGATTCGAGCTTTTCGAACTGCTCATGCGCAGCGAGATTGATCGATACGGATGAAGCCGGTTGCGCGCGCACGCCGATCATGGGGCTTGCCGCCAGCGCAATGAGCAACGAACGGCGCAGAGAAGAAAAGGACATGAGCCAGGGCTGGATGCGAAGCGAAACGCAATGTTATCGCAACGCTCATGCCTGGCCGATGCCTGAAAGACGATCGGCCGCATTCACTCGCGCGAATGCGGCCAATCCGGAAACAACGGTAAGCAATGATTCAAGCGACTCGCAACACCTGCTCGCCTGGCGCTCCCGCCGACGACGAAGCATCGGCCTCGCCCTGTACCACGCGCTCGGCGAACGCTTCGCCGATCATCAGCAGCGAAGGTTGCGACGCGTCGAGCCATAATTGTGCGTCGCCGGCTGCGAGGCCGTCGAGCGTCAGCGTCAGCATGCGCTCGCGCGGCGTCGAGCACGCTTCGACGATGGCCACAGGCGTCGAACCCGCGCGGCCCGCGTCGATCAACTGCTGCGCGATCTCGGGCGCGCTGTCGCGGCCCATGTAGAACACCAGCGAGTCGGCGTTCACCTGCTCGCGGATTTCGGCGGTATCGGGCGCACGGCTGTGCGTCGCGAGCGCGACGCTGCGCGACACGCCGCGCAACGTCAGCGAACGGCGCAGCGATGCCGCGCTCGCCAGTGCCGCCGTGATGCCCGGCACGACTTCGTACTCGATGCCCGCTGCTTCGAGCGCGCGCATTTCTTCATCCGCGCGGCCGAACAGCATCGGGTCGCCGCCCTTCAGCCGCACGACGATGTCATGCGTTAGCGCCGCGTCGACGATCTGCTTGTTGATGAACTGCTGCGCCGTCGAGCGCTGGCCGCAACGCTTGCCGACCGCAATCTTGCGCGCGTTCGGCGCGTAGTCGAGCATCGCAGGCTCGACGAGCGCGTCGTGCAGCACGACGTCGGCGCGTTCGAGCAGCCGCGCGCCGCGGACCGTGATCAGGTCCGCCGCGCCCGGTCCCGCGCCGATCAGATAGACCTTGCTCATATGCCCTTCAAGCCTTACGCCGACACCGCGCGGATCATGCCCGCCGCGACCGTGTGATGCGTCGCTTCGTCGATCAGCACGAACGCGCCCGTGCCCGGATGCGTGTCGTACTCGTCGGCGACGAGCGGCTTTTGCAGCGTCAGCGACACGCGGCCGATATCGTTCATCGCCAGTTCGTGGCGGTCCGTCGCATGCGACAGCGTGTGCACGTCGAGCACCTGCTGGATGCCGCCGATACGCGCGAACACCGTATTGGTGGTCTGCTTCAGCAGATACTTGCGGGCCGTCGACAGCGGCGTTTCGTCGAACCAGCAGAGATCGGCTTCGAGCTTCTTCGCAGGCTGCACGGGCGCCGACGCCAGCACGAACGTATCGCCGCGCGACACGTCGACGTCTTCCGCGAGACGGATCGTCACCGTCTGGCCCGCGAACGCGCGGTCCACTTGCGCCGTCCCGCCCGGCACGGGCGCGATAATTTCAGCGACGGTCGCCTGGCGGTTCGCCGGCAGCACGGTGATCGCATCGCCGAGCTTCACTTCGCCCGATTCGATGCGGCCCATGTAGCCGCGGAAATCGTCGGCCTGGCTACCGTCCTGACGCGCAACCCACTGCACCGGGAAACGCAGCGCTTCGTGCGTCGCCGTATCGACGGGCAGCGCTTCGAGCACATCGAGCAGCGGCTCGCCCGCGTACCACGGCATGCGCTCGCTGGCCGTGACGATGTTGTCGCCCTTCAGCGCCGACACGGGCACGAAGCGCACGTCGTTCAGACCGAGTTGACGGGCCAGCGCGACATACGCATCGCGAATCTCGTTGAAGCGTGCTTCGCTGTATTCGACGAGGTCCATCTTGTTGATCGCGACGATCACATGCTGCAAGCCGAGCAGCTTGACGATCGCGCTATGACGCTTGGTCTGCGGCAACAGTTGTGTTTCGTTGTTCTCGAACGTGACGCGCGTGGCGTCGACGAGAATGATGGCCGCGTGCGCCGTCGATGCGCCCGTCACCATGTTGCGTGTGTACTGCTCGTGGCCCGGCGTGTCGGCGATGATGAACTTGCGCTTGGCCGTAGCAAAGTAGCGGTACGCGACGTCGATCGTGATGCCTTGCTCGCGCTCGGCTTCGAGGCCGTCCGTCAGCAACGACAGATCGATTTCGTCGCCGACCGTGCGCTTGTTCTTCGCGCGCGACAGCGCCGACAGTTGGTCCGACAGCACAGCCTTGCTGTCGTACAGCAGGCGGCCGATCAGCGTGCTCTTGCCGTCGTCGACGCTGCCAGCCGTGATGAAACGAAGCACGCCGAGGTCTTCAGGTTGATGAATGCTCATAGTCGTCTTACTCTCGTGTGCCTTAGAAATAACCTTGCTTCTTGCGCTGTTCCATCGCCGCTTCCGACGTCTGGTCGTCCATGCGCGTCGCGCCGCGTTCCGTGATTTCCGTCACGGCCGTTTCAGCGATGATCTTTTCCACATCGTCCGCATCGCTTTCGACGGGGCACGTGCAACTGATATCGCCCACCGTGCGGAAACGCACCAGCGCTTCTTCGCTCGACTCGCCTTCGCGGATCGGCGTGAGCGGCGTCACGGGCACGAGCAGGCCGTTGCGGCGCACGATCTCGCGCTTGTGCGCGTAGTAGATCGACGGCAGTTCGAGGTTCTCGCGGGCGATGTATTGCCACACGTCGAGTTCCGTCCAGTTCGAAATCGGGAACACGCGCAGGTGTTCGCCCTGATGCAGACGCGCGTTGTACAGGCTCCACAGTTCGGGGCGCTGCGCCTTCGGGTCCCACTGGCCGAATTCGTCGCGGAACGAGAAGATCCGCTCTTTCGCGCGCGCCTTTTCTTCGTCGCGGCGCGCGCCGCCGATCATCGCCGTGTAGCCGTATTGCTCGATGGTTTCGAGCAGCGTGACGGCTTGCGCGGCGTTGCGCGAATCCGTTTCGCGGCGCAGGCGCACGGTGCCCTTCCTGATCGAATCTTCGACGTGACCGACCACGAGTTCAGCGCCGATTTCCTTCGCACGGCGATCGCGGAAGTCGATCACTTCGTCGTAGTTGTGGCCCGTGTCGATGTGCACGAGCGGGAACGGCAGCTGCGTCTTGCGGTTCGCGCCGAGGCCGAACGCCTTCAACGCGAGCGCCAGCACGACGACGGAATCCTTGCCGCCCGAGAACAGCAGCGCAGGCTTGCTGCACTCGGCAACCAGTTCGCGCAGGATGTGAATGGATTCGGCCTCGAGCCAGTCGAGGTGATCCATCCGGTTCGCCGTGACGTTCAGCGGTGCGTTGACAGTGGAATCGAGCGTCGTGCTCATGTTCAGTCCTTCGTTGGTTCGTGCCGCAGGTTCGGGTTCTCACCAGATGTGTGCGGCACGAGAAGATTCAATCGAAACTCTGTTTCTGCGTTCGCGTGCGAGTCAGCGCAGCGGCGACGCGTTCTCCGAAATCACCGTGACGGGGATCGTCGTGATGTGCAGTCCGCATTCCTTCGTATCGCGCGACTCCCACCACCAGCGCCCTGCCCGGCTGTCCTCGCCGGGGCGCACGGCGCGCGTACACGGCTCGCAGCCGATGCTCGGGTAACCGCGCGCATGCAGCGGATTCACGGGCACGTCGAACGCTTTCAGGTATGCCCACACATCCGCTTCCGTCCAGTCCGCGAGCGGGTTGTACTTCGCGATGTTGCGTGCGTGATCCTGCTCTTCCTCGTGCAGTTCCGCGCGCGTCACCGACTGCTCGCGACGCTGGCCCGTCACCCACGCACCGACATCGGCGAGCGCGCGGTTTAGCGGCTCGACCTTGCGGATTTCGCAGCAGCGCTTGCGCAGATCGATGCTTTCGTAGAACGCGTTGAGGCCGTGCTGCTTCACGTATTCGTCGACGGCATCCGTTTGCGGATGAAACTGCTCGATCTCGTAGCCATAACGCTCGCGAACACGGTCGAGCATGCCGAGCGTCTCGGCATGCAGCCTGCCCGTGTTCAGCGAGAAGATGCCGATCTTCACCTCGCGCGACAGGATCGCATGCGTCAGCAGCATGTCCTCCGCCGCGAGGCTGCTCGCGAACTTGACCCTGTCATGACGCTGCGCGATCGAGTCGAGCAGCGCATCGAGCCGCTCGATCTTCGCTTGCAGCTCAGGCGTGACTTGCGCTGCGCCCGTCATACGGAAGCCTTTTGCGCAGCGGCAGCAGCATTTTCGCGGCGGCGGAACAGCGGCGACGGATCGTCGAACGCGCCCTGGTATTGCACGGTGAACTCGGTGAACGCCTTGAGCGCGTCGTGAATGTCCTTGTCGGCGCGTAGTGCGTACGCGTTGAACCCGCAGCGCTCGTAGAAGCGCAACTGATCGCGCAGCACGTCGCCGATCGCGCGAATCTCGCCCTTGTAACCATAGCGCTCGCGCAGCAGTCGCGCGGTGCTATAGCCGCGGCCATCGCGGAACACGGGGAAATCGACTGCTATCAGCGCGACCTTGTCGAAGTCCGCGACGATGTCGGCGGGTTCGTTGTCCGGCGCGAGCCACACGCCGATTTCCTGCGCACCGCGCGAAGCCGTCAGTTCGTTGCGCGAGGCTTGCCACAACGCGAACGGAACAATGATCTTGCCTGCGGGCAGGTCAGCAACTGCGGGCAGCGTGCCGTCTTCGGCTGCGCGGACTACCGTGAAGTCGTCTTCGACGATTGCGCGGTCCTTGATAATCGATGCCATCTGCTAATCCTTGTTCTCGTTACGCGTGAGCCGGTTGACGCGATGCGTACACGCGTTCCTTGAACGGCGCGATGCCGATGCGGTTGTACGTGTCGATGAAGCGTTCGCCGTCGATGCGGTTTTCGACGAACGTCTCGATCACCTTCGATACCACGTCCGGCATTTCTTCCGCCGAGAACGACGGGCCGATTACGCGGCCGAGCTTCGCGCCGTCGTGACCCGTGCCCTGCTCGCCGCCGAGCGACACCTGATACCACTCGGAGCCGTCCTTGTCGACGCCCAGCACGCCGATGTTGCCGACGTGATGGTGACCGCACGAGTTCATGCAGCCCGAGATGTTCAGCGACAGGTCGCCCAGGTCGTAGACGAAGTCCGCGTTGTCGAAACGTTCCTGGATTGCTTGTGCAATCGGGATCGATTTCGCGTTCGCGAGCGAGCAGAAGTCGCCGCCCGGGCACGCGATGATGTCGGTCAGCAAGCCGATGTTCGGCGTCGCGAATCCTTGCGCCTTGGCTTTTTCCCACAGCGCGTACAGATCGCGCTTCTTCACGTTGGCGAGAATCAGGTTCTGTTCGTGCGATACGCGGATTTCGCCGAGCGAGTATTCGTCGGCCCAATCGGCGACGGCGTCCATCTGCTTGTCGGTGGCGTCGCCGGGCGCGATATCGCGCGGCTTCAGCGAAATCGTCACCGACGCATAGCCCGACACGCGGTGCGGACGCACGTTGCGCTCGACCCAGCGCGCGAACGGCTTGCTTTCGAGCAGATGCTTCTCGAACGATGCATCGGTGTCCGGCAGCTTCTCGTAGACGGGCGGTTGGAAGTACTGCGACACACGCGCAACTTCCGCTTCCGTCAGCGTCGACGGGCCGTCCTTCAGGTGTTGCCATTCCTCTTCGACCTGCTGCGCGAACTTCGCGGGCGAGAGCGCCTTCACGAGAATCTTGATACGCGCCTTATACAGGTTGTCGCGGCGGCCGTAGCGGTTGTACACGCGCAGCACGGCTTCGCAGTACGTCAGCAGATGCTGCCACGGCAGGTCTTCCTTGATGATCGCGCCGATGATGGGCGTGCGGCCCAGGCCGCCGCCCGCGAGAATGCTCGCGACCACTTCGCCCGCGTCGTTCTTCTTCAGATAGACGCCGAGGTCGTGAATCTGCACGGCCGCGCGGTCTTCCTTCGTGCCCGAGACTGCGATCTTGAACTTGCGCGGCAGCCACGCGAATTCCGGGTGGAACGTCGACCATTGACGCATGATTTCCGCCCACGGACGCGGATCGACGATTTCGTCGGGCGCGACGCCCGCGAACTGATCGGCCGTGATGTTGCGGATGCAGTTGCCCGACGTCTGGATGCCGTGCATCTGGACGGACGCGAGCTTGCGGAGAATTTCGGGCGTGTCTTCGAGCTGAATCCAGTTGTACTGGATGTTCGAGCGCGTCGAGAAGTGGCCGTAGCCGCGGTCGTGCTCGCGCGCGATGGTCGCGAGCATGCGAAGCTGGTCGCTGCGCAGGTTGCCGTACGGAATCGCGATGCGGTGCATGTACGCGTGACGCTGCATGTACAGGCCGTTTTGCAGGCGCAGCGGACGGAACTCTTCTTCGCTCAATTCGCCCGACAGACGGCGGCGAACCTGGTCGGCATACTGCGCGACGCGTTCGTCGACGATGGTCTGGTCGTACTGATCGTATTGGTACATTCGGGGACCCCAGGGTTTGTTCGTCTCACACGACGCGGCGTTCCGGTTACGCCGCGCTTCGGATTCGTCTTCATCAGTCTGCTTTGAGCGAGACGGCCGCTAGCCGTTTAGACGCATCGCTCATTTGCTAATGACAAAAACAGATATCCATATTGGAAAAACTGGACAAATCGTAATAAACTCGCCTTATATTTCAAACGACTAAAAAATTCTTTTGATATGCGGCGAGGTTATATATGAACCTGCATCAGTTTCGCTTCGTGCGGGAGGCCGTGCGCCAGAATTTCAACCTGACGGAAGCTGCCAAGGCGCTGTATACGAGTCAGCCGGGCGTGTCCAAGGCGATCATCGAGCTGGAGGACGAGCTGGGCGTCGAAATCTTCACGCGGCACGGCAAGCGCGTGCGTTCACTGACGGAGCCGGGTCGGATCATTCTGGCATCCGTCGAGCGGATTCTTCAGGAGGTTGAGAGCCTGAAGCGCGTCGGTAAAGATTACGCGGCGCAGGATCAGGGCAATCTGGTGATCGCCGCGACCCACACGCAGGCGCGCTACTCGCTGCCCGCCGCCATCGCCGAGTTCAAGAAACGCTTCCCGAAGGTGCATCTGTCGATCCTGCAAGGCAGCCCGACGCAGGTCGCGGAACTGGTGCTGCACGATCAGGCGGACGTCGCGATCGCGACGGAGGCGATCTCCACGTATAAGGAGCTGGTGTCGCTGCCCTGCTTCACCTGGCACCACCTCGCCGTGATGCCCGCCGACCATCCGCTGCTCGAACGCAAGCTGCTGTCGCTCGACGATCTGACCCAATATCCGCTGATCACGTACGACAACGCGTTCGCCGGCCGCACCAAGATCAACGACGCGTTCCGCCTGCGGGGCCTGCACCCCGACATCGTGCTCGAAGCGATCGATGCGGATGTCATCAAGACATACGTGGAGCTGGGGCTGGGCGTCGGCATCATGGCCGACATCGCGTTCAACGCCGAGCGCGACCGCCATCTGCGCGCCATGCCCGTCGGGCATCTGTTCGGCAGCAACGTGACGCGCGTCGCGCTGAAACACGGCGCGTATCTGCGCAGCTATGTGTATACGTTGGTCGAACTGCTGTCGCCGAACCTGAACCGCAAGCTCATCGAGCAGGCGCTCAAGGGCGAGCACGAGACGTACGAGCTTTGAGTTTTTCGAATCGCCATTTTTGAGCCGCCGCTTTTGACCAGTTATAACAACAGCCACGTTATCCGCCAGGAGATCTTTCGCATGTCGTCGCAGAAGAATAAATTCAAACGCACCCTGACCCGCGTCGCCGCGCTCGGCGCGCTTTGCTTCGCCGCCGCCGCGCACGCAGACATCAAGGTCGGCATCGATCTGTCGAGCACGGGACCCGCCGCCGCCATCGGCATCACCAGCAAGAACGCGATGCTGATGTGGCCGAAGACGATTGCCGGCCAGAACGCACAGTACATCATCCTCGACGACGGCTCCGATCCCGGCAACGCAGTCAAGAACATCCGCAAGCTGATCAACGAAGATCACGTCGATGTGATCGTCGGTCCGAACATCACGCCCGCCGCGATGGCCGCGCTCGATCCCGTCGCCGAAAGCCAGACGCCGATGATCACGCTGATCGGCTCGGCCAGTGTGGTCGAACCGCAGGAAGGCAAGAAGATCTGGGCGTTCAAGATGGCGCAGACGGACAGCGCGATGGCCGACGTGATGACGCGCTACATGTCGAATCACAACGTGAAGACGGTCGGCTTCATCGGTTTCGCCGACAGCTACGGCGACAGCTGGCTCAACGAGTTCACGAAGTTCGCCGCGCTGCGCCATATCCAGATCGTCGCGACGGAGCGCTTTAACCGCACCGACGCGAGCGTGACGGGCCAGATCCTGAAGCTGATGGCCGCGAAGCCGGACGCCGTGCTGATCGCGGGCGCGGGCACGCCGACGGTGCTGCCGCAGCGCACGCTCGTCGAGCGCGGCTACAAGGGCAAGTACTATCAGACGCACGGCATCGCGACGCCGGAGTTCATCAAGCTCGGCGGCAAGGACGTCGAGGGCACGCTGTTCCCGACGCAGCCCGTGGTCGTCGCGCGCACGCTGCCCGCCGATCATCCCGCGAAGAAGGCCGCGCTCGCGTTCGTCAACGCGTACGAAGGCCAGTACGGTCCGAACTCGGTCACGCAGTTCGCAGGCGATGCGGCGGGTGTCTATCCGCGTTTGCAGGACGCCGTGGCGCGCGCGCTAAAGACGGCGCAGCCGGGCACGCCCGAGTTCCGCGCGGCCTTGCGCACCGAACTCGAACATGCGCATGAACTGGTGGTGCCGAACGGCGTCGTGAATACGAGCGCGAAGGATCACGTCGGGCTGGATCAGCGCGCGAGCGTGATGGGGATCGTCAAGGACGGGAAGTTTACTTACTTGAGCCAGTAAGCGAACCTGCCATCGGTTTGCCCGCCCGATGCAGCAGCGGCCGGCGCCTCGCGCGTTCCGGCCGTTGCGATTGGCGATGCAAATTTGCGATCTGCGATTAAAAGCGTAACGCGAGCGTAACGCCAGCGTCACGCCAGCGTCACGCCAGAAACGCCACCGCCTCGTCGATCACGCTGCGCCAATCCCCCGTCAGCGTCTGACGCAGCGGCTTCAGGTTGTCTATCCACGGCGACGAATCGCCCTCGATGCCCCAACGCCATTCGCTCGCGACGTTCAGCGGCACGATGGTCATTTTGCCCAGCATCACGCTGAGATTCGCGACGCCCGAATCGACGGCCACCACGGCATCCAGCTGTTCGATGCATGCGGCCGTCTGCGCGAACGTGCCGATGCCGGGCTCATAAACGCTGATATTCCCCGACGGCACGCCCGCAAACCCTTGAACGGCGGGATGATGCAGGCTCACGAAATGCCGCTTCGCCGCGACGGACGGATGTGTCACCAGACGGTCTACTTCGGCGAGCGGCAAACTGCGCCGGATCGCCGAGCAGCGCATCACCGCGCCGACTTCATGCGCATGCCGCTGGTTGCAGTCCCAGAAAATGCCGACTAGCGATTTGCCCGCCTGCGCCGCGCGAAGCTCGCGTGCCCAGGCGGCAGCCGTTTCGCGCTCGGCGTCGGGCGCGCGCAGATACGCGGGAAAGAAAGGCGACGGCAACGGCGATTGCCGCGCGGCCAGCAGCGGCACATGAAGCAATGTCGCGTGCAGATCGGGCCCGAACTCGCGCATCCGTGCAACGAGCTCATCAGGCAACGTTTCCGGACTATGCAAAGGGCGCGGCGCGCTCACGACGAGACAATCGGGCAGCGACGCCTGCAACAGCGAATGCACCTGCGGGTCGCAGGTCACCATCAGGTCCCCGCCCGCCGCCCGCCACTGCGCGAGACCCGCGAACAGCAGGAACTGATCGCCGAAACCCATCTGATGGGTGATCAGCACGCGCTTGCCGCGCAGATCCTGTTCGCCCGACCACGCTGGGATATCGTCCGGCCGGTACGTGCCGCTGTCGCCGCGATTGCGCGCGAGCCACGTTTCGAAGCCCAACGGCCGCGCCGCGCGCAGCAACGCCTCGCCATACCGATGCTCGGCCGTGTGCGCGAACCATTCGCGCGCAGCCGCCGCCTGCTGCCATGCATCGCGCAGCATCGCGATGCCGCGTTCGAGATCGCCCGACATCACGAGGCTCTGGCCCAGACTCATTGCGTAATACGCGGGCTTCCACGGCAACGCGGCGAAGTGGCGCCATGTCGCCACGGCGTCGAAATGACGGCCGAGCAGCGTCAGCGCATGCGCGCGCCAGTTGACGAAGTGAAGATCGCGCGGCTCGATGGCGAGCGCGCGCTCGGTGTACGGCAGAAGTTCGTCGTCGCGCTTGTGCTCGATCAGCGCAAGGCACACTGCGCGCAGGCGCTCGATATCATCCGGCGCGCGGGCGAGCGCGTCGAGCGCGTCCTGAGGAGATGACATGGATGAGATGGGCTCCGACGTTGTACGCAAAAAGCCGGCCACCAGCAACCGATAGCACCGACCGGCGCGCGAGTATACGTCGTAGAATCGTGCGGCAATCTCAAAACTTAACGCCCTGCGCGGCAGCCCACGATCATGCGTACGACCCGAGCCATCCATGCCGTCGAACGGCTAAAGACCCGCAGCGGCAATCCGCGCTTCGCGGCCATCAGCCTGTCGGGCGGGCTGTTCTATCTGGTCGACCGGTCGGACGGCACGGACCGGAAGGTGTCCGATCCGCTGCCGCTCGACGAGTTCGTGAAGTTCGTCGACGCCTACGGCCCGAAAAAGCCGCGCAAAGTCAGCAAGCTCGATCTCGCATTCGAAGAGCAGATCAAGCGCAGCAAGAGCTGACGACTCACTTCGCCGCCTAGCCGTTGTTCACGCGTGTGTACGCCAGCTTCGCGTGGCTGTCGAACACGGCATCGATGAAGCGCAGGCCCGCCACGCCGTCGTCGACGGTGGTCAGCAAACGGCTTTCGGCTGGCGGCGGCAAACCCGCGTCGATGGCCTCGATCTGCAGCGCGGCATCCTTGTACAGTTGCGCGAACGCTTCCAGATAGCCTTCGGGATGACCGGCGGGCACGCGTGTCGCGTGGCGCGCCACGGCACTGTCGACGCGTGCGCGCGTGAACGTCTGTGTCGCGCCCGCAAGCGGCGTAAACAGCAGTTCGTTCGGGTTCTCCTGATCGAACGCGATGCCGGCCTTCGTGCCGTACACGCGCAGACGCAGCGCATTCTCCTCACCGCTCGCCACCTGACTCGCCCACAGCATGCCGCGCGCGCCGTTGCCGTAGCGCAGCATCGCCTGAATGTGGTCGTCGACCGGGCGGCCTTCCACAAACGTGTGCAGCTCCGCCGCAATCTCGACGGGCAGCATGCCCGTGGCAAAGGCCGCGAGGTGATAGGCATGCGTGCCGATGTCGCCGAGGCAGCCCGCGCGGCCCGCCTGCTTCGGGTCGGTGCGCCACACCGCCTGGCGGTTTTCGCCCGTCAGCTCGATGGGCTGTGCAAGCCAGTCCTGCGCATATTCGACCTGCACGACGCGCACCTCGCCGATCTCGCCGCGATCGATCAGTTCGCGCGCGTAGCGCATCATCGGATAGCCCGAGTACGTATGCGTCAGCGCGAACAACCGGTTTTTCTCGCGCGCGAGCCTGGCGAGCGCCTCGCCTTCTTCGAGCGTCATCGCCAGCGGCTTGTCGCAGATCACGTGGATACCCGCCTGCAGAAACGCCGTCGCGACGGGCGCATGCAGATGGTTCGGCGTGACGATCGCGACGGCATCGATGCCGTCGTCGCGCGCGGCCTCGGCACGCGCCATCTCGCTCCAGCTCGCGTAGCTGCGCGCGATGTTCGCCTCGTCGGCGCTCGCCTGCGCGCGCTGCGGGTCCGACGACAGCGCGCCCGCCACCCATTCGAAGCGATCGTCGATACGCGCAGCGATCCGGTGCACGGCGCCGATGAACGCGCCCTGCCCGCCGCCGACCATGCCCAGCCTGAGTCTCCGTGTCATCGTCTGCTCCTGTTGGCGAGTGTCACAGGCCGAGCACGCGCTTCAGTTGCCCGGCATTCGCGCCGCTGTCCGCGAAGTCGTCGAACGCACGCTCGGCCACGCGGATGATGTGCTGCGCGATGAACGCCGCGCCCTCGCGCGCGCCGTCTTCGGGATGCTTCAGCGCGCACTCCCATTCGAGTACCGCCCAGCCCGGATAATCATATTGCGCCATCTTCGAGAAGATGGCCTTGAAGTCGACCTGCCCGTCGCCGAGAGACCTGAAGCGTCCCGCGCGCTCGAGCCAGCCGCTATAGCCGCCATACACGCCTTGCCGTCCGTCTGGACGGAACTCGGCATCCTTCACGTGGAAGCACTTGATGCGCTCGTGATAGATATCGATGAACGCGAGGTAATCGAGTTGCTGCAGCACGTAATGGCTCGGATCGAACAAGATATTTGCGCGAGCGTGGTCCTTCACGACGGACAGAAAACGCTCGAACGTCACGCCGTCGTGCAGATCCTCGCCGGGATGCAGTTCGTAGCACACGTCGACGCCTGCTTCGTCGAACGCATCCAGAATAGGCGTCCAGCGGCGCGCGAGTTCGTCGAACGCGGTCTCGATGAGGCCCGCGGGGCGCTGAGGCCACGGGTACACGTACGGCCACGCGAGCGCCCCCGAAAAGGTCACATGCGCAGTGAGACCCAGACGCTGCGACGCCTTCGCGGCCCACTTCATCTGCTGCATCGCCCATTGCGTGCGCGCGGCGGGATTGCCGCGCACCTGTGGCGCGGCGAAACCGTCGAACAGCACGTCGTACGCGGGATGCACGGCGACCAGCTGCCCTTGCAGATGCGTCGCGAGTTCGGTGATGACGACGCCCTCATCGGCGGCGACGCCCAGCAGGTCATCGCAATAGGTCTGGCTCGACGCTGCCTGCTCGAGATCGATGAGGCGCGGATCGGCGGGCACCTGTATGCCCTTGTAGCCGAGCCGCGCCGCCCATCCGGCGAGATGCGCGAGATTGTCGAACGGCAGTGCGTCCCCCACAAACTGCGCGAGAAAAATGGCTGGACCCTTGATCGTTTTCATCGTGCTTCTCCCGTCGATGGAGTGGAGCGGCGCCGCCTGCGCTCGCCGGCGAGACGAACGCGGCGCGCGCCACGTGGGATTGCGTCTGTGGCTCAGAACGGCGAATCGGGGAAGTAGAAGTCCTTCGCGTTCTCCTTCGTGATCAGCACGGACGGAATGATCGTCGTGGGCGGCAGCTTGTCGCCCTTGAGGCGTGCCTCCGCCGTCAGCTTGATCGCGTCGTAGATGAACTTCGGCGAGTACGACACGTCGGCCTGGATCAGCGGCGCGCCGTCCATCACGTTCTTCACCATGCCCTTCGAGCCCGCGCCGCCGAACACGATCTTGATGTCGGTGCGCTTGGCCTGATCGATCGCCTTCATCACGCCGACGGCCATGTCGTCGTCGGCGGCCCAGACGGCGTCGATGTGCTTGAAGCGCGTGAGGTAGTCCTGCATCACCTTGAACGCGTCGTCGCGATTCCAGTTGGCGTACTTCGCATCGAGAATCTTGATGTTCGGATAGTTCTTCAGCACACCCGTGAAGGCTGTCCAGCGTTCGTTGTCGAGCGTGGTCGGAATGCCGCGCAGCGCGACGATGTCGCCCTTGCCGCCGAGCGCCTTCGCCAGATACTCGGCGGGAATCTTGCCGAACGCGGTGTTGTCGCCGGCGACATAGGCGTCTTGCGCGCTCGTATCGGTGAGGCCGCGATCGACCACCGTCACGTAGACGCCTTTCTTCTTCACCTGCGCAACGGGCTGCGTGAGCGACGCCGACTCGTACGGAAAGATCACCAGCGCGTTGATCTTGTTGACCGTCACGAGATCCTGCAACTGGTTCGCCTGCTCGGGCGCGTTGGCCGCGGTCTTGACGATTACTTTCAGGTCGGGATGTGCTTTCTCCAGATCGGCCTTGGCCTTGTTCGCCCACCAGACGATGCCGCCCGTGAAGCCGTGATCGGCTGTCGGGATGGCAACGCCGAGCGTGACCTTGTCGTCGGCGCGCGCGGCGCCCGTCGTGAGGCTCAACATGCTGAGCGCCAGCATTCCGGCGCCGACTGCGCGAATGATCTGCTTCATGGTTGTGTCTCCTGGTTTTGGCTGCTGTTGCACTGCGGTGCCCTGGGCGGGCGGTGTTGGTGTTCGGTTGATTGCTGTGCAGGCTGTTGCCGTTTTGCTTTTGCTTTTGCTTTCGCGGGCATCCGCGATATGTCTTTGCTGCACAAGCGTTGCCCCTGTGCGGGGCGGCAGTTACTTTCTTTGCCGCCGCAAAGAAAGTAAGCAAAGAAAGCGGTCTCACACCACCAATTTTTGACACCTACCCACGGGCTCTCAACGTGCCCGTGCTTCGCACTCAAGCTTGCTCGTTCATGTCCGTCGCAAGCGCTCCGAATAGCCGTCTCACCCACGTCACGCGCAACCGATGCGGCCCGCCGCGTCGGCGCTCCTGCGCCCCCTTGCGGCAAACGATGTGTCGGCCGTCTCGTAGCACAGGAAACCATCGCGCAGCGATGCCTTTGTCCTGTGCGGGCATTGCCGCGTGCGGCGCGACAACCTGCATACGTTTGCCGCAAATGGGCCCGACGCGTTCGACTCCGTTCGCCGTCATACGCACGCACGAAGCGGGTGATGCAATTCATCAACGTGTTGGCAACGCACGTGAGCGGGTGCGATGCCGCGCGAGGCGCGGGGACGTCGGGGGCCCGTGGGTAAGGGACAGGAGTTAGCGGTGTTAGCCCGCTTTCTTTGCTTACTTTCTTTGCGGCGGCAAAGAAAGTAACTGCCGCCCCGCACAGGGGCAACGCTTGCGCAGCAAAGACATATCGCGGATGCCAGAGAAAGCGAAAGCGAAAGCAAAACCACAAAAGCCCGCGCAGCCAACCCCGCATCGCGGATGCCGACGCAAACCGCAAACCATCGTGCCGCCGCACAGGCAACGAGCCCATCACCCTTACCTCCGCCCACGCTGCAAAAACGCCACAACAATAATCACGACGCCCTGAACAGCGGCATTCAGATACACGCTAATAATGCTGGTGAGGTTGAGAATATTGGCGATAACGGACAGCAGAATCGCCCCGATCACGGTGCCCACCACGCGCCCTTCTCCCCCCCTTGAGCGCGGTGCCGCCCACCACCACCGCCGCGATGGCTTCCAGTTCCCACAACAACCCCGTCGTCGGCGTGGCGGAACCGAGCCGCGGCACGTATAAAACCGTCGCCACGCCCACGCAGATTCCCAGCAGCACATACGTCACGATCTTCACGGTATCGACGCGAATCGCCGCATAGCGCGCAACCTGCTCGTTCGAACCGATCGCCTGCACATGCCGGCCGAATGCCGTCCGGTTGAGGATCAGCGCGCCGCCCGCCGCGACGACGAGGAACACCCAGATCGGCACGGGCACGCCGAACAGGCTCGCGTAATAGACCGGGCCGTAAAGGTCGGACAGGTTGTTGTCGAGCGTGAGCGCGCCGCCGTCGGCGAGCCACGTGAGCACCGCCCGAAAAATGCCGAGCGTGCCGAGCGTGACGATGAACGGCTCGATGCGCCCTTTCGTGATCAGCAGTCCATGCGCGCAGCCGAACACGCCGCCGAGCACGAACGCACTCGCAATGCCGATCAGCACGATGGTCAGCGGCGCGAACGCGTGACTGCCCGGCGCCGCCGCCAGCAGGTTCATCAGCCAGATCATGATGCCCGCGATCAGCGCCGCCATCGAACCGACAGACAGATCGATGCCGCCCGAAATGATCACGAACGTCATGCCGACCGCGATGATGCCGATGAACGACGTGCGCGTGAGCACGTTCATCATGTTGTCGACGGTGGCGAAGTCGCGATTGAGCAGTGTGCCCGCGATGCACAGCACGATCAGCCCGGCGAGCGGCCCGAGACCATGCAGACGATGCGCAAGGCGCATCGCGCGCCCGCCTGGCGCGGTGTCAGTGTGTGCCGGTCGCATGAGCGATCAACTCCTCTTCGGTCAGATGGTCGAGGCCGAGCGTCGCCTGCAGGCGGCCGGCGCGCATCACGGCGACGCGATGGCACAGCCCGATCAGCTCGATCAGTTCGGATGAAATGACGATCACGGCACGCCCTTCGGCGGCGAGCCGGTGAATCAGAAAATAGATGTCGCGCTTGGCGCCGATGTCGACGCCGCGCGTCGGCTCGTCGAGCACGATCACGTCCGGATTCGGCTGCAGGAACTTGGCGAGCGCGAGCTTCTGCTGGTTGCCGCCCGACAGCATGCGCGCGCGGCTGCCCAGATCGCCCGTGCGAATACCGAATTCGCGCACGGCACGCGTCAGCGCTTCGCGCCCCGCCTTCATGTCGAGCAGCGGATGGGCGTAGCGTTCGAGCGTCATCAGCGTGAGGTTGTCCTGCAGGCTCAGGTTCACATGCAGCCCCTTGCCCTTGCGGTCCTCGCTCAGATACGTGAGGCCGCGCCGCATCGCGTCGCGCGGACTGTGCAGCTCGGCCTTGCGCCCCGCGATTTCGACTGCGCCCGACGTGTGCTTGCGCAAGCCGATGATCGCCTCGAATGCTTCCGTGCGGCCCGCGCCCACCAGTCCCGCGAAGCCGAACACTTCCCCCGCGCGCACTTCGAAGCTCAGATCGTCGACCCAGTCGGGCACGCTCAGATGCGCCACTTTCAGCGCGATGGGCGCGGTGGCGGCGGGCGGCGATTTGTCGGGAAACATGTCCGACAGCTCGCGCCCGACCATCAGGTTCGCCATCTGCTGACGCGCGAGCAGCGCCGTCTCGCTGCGCGCGACGAAACGGCCGTCGCGCATCACGATCACTTCGTCGGTGATGTGCTCCACTTCGTCGAGCTTGTGCGAGATATAGACGATGGTCACGCCGTCGGCCTTGAGCTTCGTCATCAGCGCGAACAGACGCTCGGTCTCCGACGGCGTGAGCGTGGCCGTCGGCTCGTCCATGATGAGCAGCCGCGCGCGCCGCGACAGCGCCTTCGCGATCTCCACCATCTGCTTTTCCGCGACGATCAGATCGCGCACTTTCGTGTCGGGCTGCTTGTGCAAGCCGACCTGCGCGAGATAGCGCTTCGCTTCGTTGCGCATCGCCGCGTCGTCGACGAACAGCCCCTTGCGCTTCTCGTGGCCCAGGTACATGTTCTGCGCGATCGTCAGATGCTCGGCAAGATTGAACTCCTGGTGAATCAGCACGATGCCCGCGGCTTCCGCATCGCGCGAACCGGTGAAGTGCTGCGCGTGGCCGTCGATCAGCACGTTGCCGTCCGTAGCCGATTCGTAGCCCGCGAGTATCTTCATCAGCGTCGATTTGCCCGCGCCGTTTTCGCCGAGCAGGCCGTAGATGCGCCCGGGCGCAATGTCGAAGCTCACGCCGTGCAGCACGCGCACGGGACCGAAGTCCTTGCGGATGTCGTCGAAGCGGACGGCGAGACTCATCGTGGCGGCCCTCTCATGCGCTCTGTCTGATCACGAGCCGATGCGGCAGCAGCACCCCCGGCACGTGTTCGGTGGGGTTCGCGAGCCGTCGCAGCAACAGGCGCGCGGCCGTTTCGCCGAGCT
This sequence comes from Paraburkholderia bengalensis, assembly GCF_037126505.1. Lineage (NCBI taxonomy): Bacteria > Pseudomonadati > Pseudomonadota > Betaproteobacteria > Burkholderiales > Burkholderiaceae > Paraburkholderia > Paraburkholderia bengalensis. The sequence goes on along the minus strand of NZ_JACFYJ010000007.1, from coordinate 90,645 downwards.
CGCGCATCGGCTGCGCGATCGTCGTGAGAGGCGGCTCGATTTGCGCCGCCAGCGAAATGTCGTCGAAGCCCACGACGGCGACGTCGTTGGGCACGCGCTTACCCACGCTGCGCAAGCCCGCGATCACGCCGATCGCGAGCGTGTCCGACACGGCGAAGATCGCGTCGGGCGCGTCGGCGTACGTCATCAGCCGCGCCGCCGCCGACGCGCCCGCTTCGTAGTCGAGGCTGTTCACGTTCAGCCGCCAGCGTTCGTCGGCAGCGACGCCCGCATCGCGCAGCGCGTCGAGATAGCCTTGCTGGCGCTGCTGCGCGTACAAATAGTGATCGTCGGAATTGATCAGCGCGATGCGCCTGTGGCCGCGCGCGAGCAGATGGCGCACGGCGTCGCCCGCCGCGCCGTAGTTGTCGATGCCGACATACGGCACGCCCACCGATGAATCGAACTCGCAGCATGCCACCCACGGCAGCGCGTTCGATTCCTCCGCCAGCGCCTGCTGGACCGTGGCGGGATCGAGACAGATCGCGCCGTCCGCGCGGCGGCGGCGCAGCAGGTCGAAATAGCTGCGCTCGCGGCCCGGATCGGCGCCCGTATCGGACAGCAGCATGAAGTAGCCGTGCTGCCGCGCGACCGAATCGATGCCGCGGATCACTTCGGCATAAAACGGATTGCCGACGTCGGGGACCATGGTGAGCAGCAGGCGGCTTACGGCCGTGCGCAGGTTGCGCGCGAGTTCATTGACGCGGTAGCCGCTCGTCGCGACGGCGGCGAGCACCTTGTCGCGCGTGGCCGGGCGAACGTTCGCATGCCCGTTGAGCACGCGCGACACCGTGGCGACAGAAACGCCCGCCTGCTCGGCGACGCCCGCGATCGACAACCCTTCCGATGCCGCGTGCAGCCCGCCGCGCGCGTCGGTCCCGGCTGCGCCGGACGGCGACGATAGCGGATCGGGCCGGGACGGTTTGCCCACCGACGGTTTGTCCACCGTGTCTCGCTCCTGGATGTAATCGATTACATTTTTGGTCGAGATCCGCGCGAACCGCAAGCCCGATTGCGTAGGGATTTACACCGAGCCGCGCGGCGGCGGCATGCCCGTTACAGGGCGGCATCGACGCGCGGTTTGGTACAATTCCCCAGTTAACCGTGACCAGGTGACGGATCGAACCCGGGAACGACCGCCGCGACAAAGCCGGCCCGACAGCTGTACGAAGACCCGCAACAGTGGCGCAGTGGTCCCCCGATACATTCCGCTGCCCGCACCCCAACCACACTGCCGAATTGATCATGAACATCGAACAAGCGCGTTTCAACATGATTGAACAGCAAATCCGTCCGTGGGAAGTGCTCGACCAGGACGTGCTGAATCTGCTGTCGATCGTCAAGCGTGAGAACTTCGTGCCCGCCGCGTACCGCGAGCTGGCGTTCGTCGATTTCGAAATTCCGCTGCCGGCCGGCCAGCACATGCTGGCGCCGCGCATCGAGGCGCGCGTGCTGCAGGAACTCGCGCTGAAGAAGCACGAAACCGTGCTGGAGATCGGCGCGGGTTCGGGTTACATGGCGGCGCTGCTCGCGCATCGCTCGCAGCACGTGCTGACGGTCGACATCGAGCCCGAGTTGGCCGAACTCGCGAAGTCGAATCTGGCGGCGAACGGCGTGCTGAACGCGGAAGTCGTCACGGGCGACGCCGCGCGCGGCTGGAGCGCGGCCGCGCCGTACGACGTGATCTGCGTGTCGGGCGGCCTGCCCGTGCTGCCGCAGGAAATGCTCGAGCACCTGAAGATCGGCGGCCGTCTCGCTGCGTTCGTGGGCACCGCGCCCGTGATGAAGGCGCAGATCATTACGCGCGTCGACGAAAAGCAGTTCCGCATTGCCGACGTGTTCGAAACCTACGTCGAGCCGCTGCAGAACGCCGTACACGGCCCGCGCTTCAAGTTCTGAGCGCCCGCCTCTCCGAAGAGTCCGACCATGCAAAACCTGACCGCCCCCGCCCTCGCCGAATGGCTCGCCGATCAATCGCGCCCGGCGCCCGTGCTGCTCGACGTGCGCGAACCGTGGGAAATCGAAACGGCGAAGATCGCCGGCAGCCTGTCGATCCCGATGCGCGACATTCCCGCGCGCAGTGAGGAACTCGACGACGATGTGCAGATCGTCTGTATCTGCCATCACGGCGCGCGCAGCGCGCAAGTGGCGATGTTCCTCGAATCGCGTGGCTACAAAGACGTGTTCAATCTGTATGGCGGCATCGACGCATGGTCGCGCCAGGTCGATCCTTCCGTGCCGACATATTGAGTGTCGAGCATCGAGCGCGACCGTGTCGCGCGTCCGATGCAACTGAAGTCTCCCGCGCGCCGGCGTTCTGCCGGCGCGTTTTCATTTGCACGCCTGCGCGTTCGTTCCAGGCCGCCTCTTCTGCGCGGCCCCGCAAATCTGGAAATTTCCCTACAACATTTCAGACTTTGATTATGTCATCCTGATCAACCGATCGCTCAACATACCGTGTTTTGCTCTCGGGAAACACGACCGTATGAAATCGACTGGATTTGTTCTGGCGACGGCATTGCTGATGCCCGTCGTTTGTCATGCGACGCTGGGCGCCGCGCCTTCCGCACCTGCCGGTGCACGCGCCATCGCGCCCGCCTCGCGAACCGCGCTGAGCGCCGCGGCGCCATTGGCTTCGTCTGCGGCTTCTGCGGCTTACACGGTGCATCAATCGCAGACCGCCGACGGCGTGACGATCCGCGAATACGTGTCGGCGGGCAACGTGGTGTTCGCGGTGACATGGCAAGGCCCCGTACTGCCCGACATGCAGGCGTTGCTCGGCAGCTACTTTCCGAACTACGCCGCGGCGGGACAACGTCGCGCGCGTGGCATCGGCCCATTGATTTCACGCAACGGCGAGTTGCAGATCGAGTCGGTCGGACATCAGGGCGCATTCGCGGGCCGCGCCTTCGTGCCGCGCCTCGTGCCCGCCAACGTCAACGTGGATGATCTGCAATGACGCGCCGCTCCCTCGCCCTCTTTCCCGCCCTCTTTCCCCGTCACGTTTCCCGCAGCGGGGTTCTCGCCGCGCTGCTCACAGCGACTATCGCGCTCGCGGCATGCGGCGGCGGTGGCAGCGACGACACCGGTTCGAACCAGCCTGTCAGCAACAACTCGCCCGCCAAGCCCGCGGCAAGTCCCGCTTCGCCCGCTAGCGCAGCTTCTGGCGCCAGTACGTCGGCGGCAGGAAACGCGTCGTCTTCATCGAGTTCGTCGTCCTCATCGAATTCTTCATCGGCAGGGAATACGCCTTCGGGAGCGAGTAGTCCTTCCGCAGCCAGCACACCGGCCGCGGCGAGCACGCCTTCGGCCGACACGCCTGCCAGCGGCACGAACACATCTGGCAACACGAACCACAACGACACGCCGACCACACCGACCGTCCCCGTCAACGTCGCGACGATCACGGTCGACAGCACGCTCAAGAGCCCCACACCGCCCTACAACACGCTCTACAGCGTCAACATGCCCTACGTCAGCGTGACCTTCTGCGTGCCAGGCAAGCAAGGCGCCTCGCAATGCGCGACCGTCGATCACATGGTGCTCGACACCGGCTCGGTCGGGGTGCGCGTCATGTCGACGGCGCTGGGCGCGGCGCTGGCTGCGAGCCTTCCCGCACAGACAGGCGCCAGCAACGACGGCACGGGCAAAGCGGTCATCGCCCAGTGCACGAGCTACGTGTCCGGCTACATGTGGGGACCGACGCGTCTGGCCGATGTCACGATCGGCGGAGAAAAGGCGAGCAGTTTGCCCGTTCAGGTCGTCGGCGATAGCACTTTTGCGTGGACGCCATCCGATTGCTCGTCGCGCCAGGCGAGCGCGATGAATACCGTCGACGATCTCGGCGCGAACGGGGTCGTCGGCATCGGACCGCGCGCCACCGACATTCCGCTGGCGGCGACATCGCTGCTCGCGGCCAACTATTACTACTGCCCGACCCCGTGGTCCTGCACCAACGCAACCGTGCCGCTCGACAAGCAGACGGGCAACCCCGTCTCCGCTTTCCCTGTCGACAACAACGGTACGATCATCCAGCTGCCAGCCGTGGCTGCGGCGGGCCAGCCGACGGTGACGGGACAACTGGTATTCGGCATCGGCACGCGCGAGAACAATGCGTTGCCAGTCAATCCCACGCTTACGCTCGCGACGGATAGCGCCGGCATGTTCACGACCACCTACAAGGGGCGCACGATGTGGAGCTCGATCGATAGCGGCTCTAACGCTCTGTTCTTCCAGGACTCGACGCTGCCCGCGGTACGTATAGGTGACCCAGATAAAGGCGACTACTGGTTCGCGCCCGGCAGCACGCAAAACCTGAGCGCGACAATGATCTCGCGCGTGGGCAGTGCGCAAACCACGGTGCCTTTTTCACTAGCGAATGCACCGAGCCTGTTTGCAATGGGTTACGCCGCATATGGCAATCTCGGCGCTCCTATCTCGACGTACTTCCTGTGGGGCCTGCCGTTCTTCTACGGCCGGAATGTCTACACGGTCATGAGCGGCGCGAAGGTCGGCACGCAGACGGGCCCGTACATCGTGTTCTGACGCAGCAGGCACCGACAAAAAAGCGGACGGGTCCACCCGTCCGCTTTGCCTTTGCCTCGCGCCGATAACTTCAATCCGTCTGCCTCAACACCTCCGCCACGGTCCGGAACAACTCGTCGATCTGCGCCTCGTCGATGATGAGCGGCGGCGAGAACGCCAGAATATCGCCCGTATAACGCGTCAGCACACCCTTCTCGTAGCAGCGCACGAACACCTCGTAAGCACGCGCGCCCGGTGCGCCGTCGCGCGACTTCAGCTCCACGCCGCCGACGAGCCCCAGGTTGCGCACATCGATCACATGCCGCTCGCCCTGCAGTTTGTGAATCGCAGCCTCGAACACAGGCGCCATCTTCGCCGCGCGCTCGAACAATCCCTCGCGTTCGTACAGATCGATTGTTGCGCACGCAGCGGCCGCCGCGATGGGATGCCCTGAGTACGTGTAGCCATGAAACAGCTCGATGCCGGCAGGCGCGCCGTTGACGATCGCATCGTGAATGCGGCTGCTCGCGGCAACAGCGCCCATCGGCGCGGCGGCGTTGTTGGTGCCTTTGGCCATCGTCAGCAGATCGGGCGTCACGTTGAAGTACTGCGCGGCAAACGGCGCGCCCAGACGTCCCCAGCCGGTAATGACCTCGTCGAAGATCAGCAGGATGCCGTGCCGGTCGCAAATCTCGCGCAGCCGCTGCAGATAGCCTTGCGGCGGGATCAGCACGCCCGTCGATCCCGCCACGGGCTCGACGATCACGGCCGCGATCGTCGACGCGTCATGCAGCGTGACGAGCCGCTCCAGTTCGTCGGCTAGATGGGCGCCCCACGCGGGCTGGCCTTTCGAGAACGCCGCTTCCTTCAGGTTGAGCGTATGCGGCAGATGATCGACGGCGGGCAGCATCGCACCGGAATAAGCCTTGCGGTTCGGCGCGATCCCGCCGACCGAAATGCCGCCGAAGCCCACGCCGTGATAGCCGCGCTCGCGCCCGATCATCCGCGTGCGCTGCCCTTCGCCGCGCGCGCGGTGATAGGCGAGCGCGATCTTCAGCGCGGTATCGACGGCTTCGGAACCCGAGTTCGTGAAAAAGATGTGCTTGAGATCGCCGGGCGTGTGCTTCGCGATCTTCGTCGCGGCTTCGAACGCCTTCGGATGGCCCATCTGGAAGGTCGGCGCGAAGTCCATCTCGGCGGCCTGTGCCTGCACGGCGGCGACGATCTCGTCGCGGCAATGCCCGGCATTCACGCACCATAGTCCCGCCGTGCCGTCGAGAATGCGCCGGCCATCGTGCGACGTGTAATACATCCCCTTCGCGCCCGACAGCAGCCGCGGCGCGCTCTTGAACTGCCGGTTCGCGGTGAATGGCATCCAGAAGGCCGCCATGTCGGGGGTTGTCGCGGCGCTTGCCGGGGATGCAGCGCGTTCATTCATGTCGTGTCTCCTCTCTCTGATGAGGTCGATCGGGTTTCCAGTGTAGGCAGGCGCACGCCCATGCACAACGGCGCGGCGGCGATGCACCGGCGCCGCGCGGCGGAATCCGGGACATGGCGCGGCGCGCTCCGTTGCAGCGCGGCGCGCACCTAAACGAGGCGCACACCCTTGCGGTGCACCGCTTTCGCGCCCAAAGCGCATAACGCCACACGATGCCGCACCGCCAGCGACCCGCACCGCAGCGCGCCCGGCGCCTGTTCGACAGGCCGACGCGAAGTTGGCATATGCCTTGCAGTATCCGGCCCGGCAACGGTCTGCACACAACGTCTGCACATAACGCAAACAAGGACGCGAAGCACAACGTCCGTCGGTTACTCACCACCATCCTATGGCAAGGGGAAGCACATGAAACGTCGCAGTCTGCTGAAGCTCGGCTCCATGTCGGGCGCGCTCGCACTCGCGGGCAAGGTTCCTTTCGCGCATGCCGATACGGGCAGCGGTCCGATCAAGGTCGGCATCCTGCACTCGTTGTCGGGCACGATGGCGATCTCGGAGACGTCGCTGAAAGACACCGCGCTGATGACGATCGCCGAAATCAACGCAAGCGGCGGCGTGATGGGCCGCAAGCTCGAGCCGGTGGTGGTCGATCCCGCTTCGAACTGGCCGCTGTTCGCCGAGAAGGCCCGCCAGCTTCTGACGCAGGACAAGGTAGCCTGCGTGTTCGGCTGCTGGACCTCCGTGTCGCGCAAGTCGGTGCTGCCCGTGTTCGAGGAACTCAACGGCCTGCTGTTTTACCCCGTGCAGTACGAAGGCGAAGAGATGTCGCGCAACGTGTTCTACACGGGCGCCGCGCCGAACCAGCAGGCGATCCCCGCCACCGAATACCTGATGAGCGCCGAAGGCGGCGGCGCCAAGCGCTTCTTCCTGCTCGGCACCGACTATGTGTACCCCCGCACCACGAACAAGATCCTGCGCGCGTTCCTCAAGTCGAAGGGCGTGCAGGAGACCGACATCCAGGAGGTCTACACGCCGTTCGGCCACAGCGACTATCAAACGATCGTCGCGAGCATCAAGACGTTCTCGCAAGGCGGCAAGACCTGCGTGATCTCGACTGTGAACGGCGACTCGAACGTGCCGTTCTACAAGGAACTCGGCAACCAGGGGCTGAAGGCGACCGACGTGCCCGTCGTCGCGTTCTCGGTCGGCGAAGAAGAGCTGCGCGGCATCGACACGAAGCCGCTGGTCGGCAACCTCGCGGCATGGAACTACTTCATGTCGGTGAAGGGCACGTCGAACACGAAGTTCAAGGAACAATGGGCCGAGTGGGTCAAGTCGCAGAACCTGCCGGGCGGCACGAAGCGCGTGACCAACGACCCGATGGAAGCGACTTACGTCGGCATTCACATGTGGAAGCAGGCCGTCGAAAAAGCAAAGAGCACGGATGTCGACAAGGTGCGCGTCGCGATGGTCGGCCAGAAGTTCGCGGCGCCGTCGGGCTTCACGCTCGAAATGGACGGCAACCATCACCTGCACAAGCCCGTGATGATCGGCGAAGTTCGCGCGGACGGCCAGTTCAACGTCGTATGGAAGACCAAGACCGCGATTCGCGCGCAGCCGTGGAGCCCGTATATTGCGGGCAACCAGGGCAAGCCGGATGTCGTCACTTCGATTCCGGAGTTTCTGCGCCGCCGTTCGCGCGTGGCGTGACGCGTTTCACCGGTGCGTGCTTACTGCCGTTCATGAAGCACGCACCGCTTCGCACCGCGCGCTTATCGCGTGCTGCTTCGCGCTTCGACGTACGCGCGAAGCAGCACACGATACGACGCGCGCGACGCAATCGCGCGATGCGCTGTCCGCTGCATGCATCGCGCGCCTGCTTGCTGGCTTTTCTCTGAAGACCATCATGGCGTACTCCAATTCCACGCTCGGCCGCACTACGCTGCACGCGCTGCGCGCTCTGAGCCGGCGCGCGCGCATCGTTGCCGCTTCATGTGCGCTCGGCGCCGCGCTCGCCGCGCTGGCGCCCGCAAGCGCCTACGCATTGACGGCCGACGACGTCGCGCCGCTCGCCGGCGATGACTTCGACGCGAAGTCGGCGGCCATCGACAAACTGATCGCCAATCACGACGCGCCATCGATGGCGCTGCTCAAGGCGCTGTCCGACGACAACGCGCTCGCCACCGACTCGGGCCAGGTGCTGATTCAGGACGGCGACACCGCGCGCGATGCCGTGACGGGCAAGACAGTCGCCGCCGGCGACGCGCAAGCCGTCACACTGAACAACCTGTTGCGCACGAAGGTCGCGGGCGCGCTGTCGGGCCTGCAACTCGATTCGCCCGATGCCTCGAAGCGCGCCGCCGCGATTACGGCGCTGCTGCAAAGCCCCGATCCGTCGATGAAGCCCCAGATCGATGCCGCGCGTGCGAAAGAAACCGACCCGACGCTGAGAAAGCGCCTCGACACGCTGTGGGCGATGACGGCGCTGCACGACGCAGACGCGGCCAAACGACTCGAAGCGGTGAAGCTCGTCGCCGCGCGGCACGATCTCGACATGTACGAACTGTTGCGTCCGCTCGTCGCGAAGAAACCCGACGGCACGTTCGTCGAAAGCGATGCGCGCGTGCGCGAAGCGGCGCAGACGGGCATCGATGCACTCGATTCGATCCAGCGCCGCAGCGAGATCGCGGGCACGCTGTTCGCAGGTCTGTCGCTTGGCAGCGTGCTGCTGCTCGCGGCGCTGGGCCTCGCGATCACGTATGGGTTGATCGGCGTGATCAACATGGCGCACGGCGAATTCCTGATGATCGGCGCGTACGCGACATACGTCGTGCAGAACCTCGTACAGCGCTACGCGCCCGGCGCGTTCGACTGGTATCCGCTCATTGCCGTGCCCGCTTCGTTCGTGGTCGCGGCGCTGGTCGGCATTGTGCTCGAACGGCTCGTGCTGAAGCATCTTTACGGACGCCCGCTCGAAACGCTGCTCACGACGTTCGGCGTCAGCCTGATCCTGATCCAGGCTACACGCATGCTGTTCGGCGCGCAGAACGTGCAGGTCGTGAACCCGTCGTGGATGAGCGGCGGCGTCACGGTGCTGCCGAACCTGATCCTGCCGTACAACCGGCTCGCGATTCTCGCGTTCTCGCTGATCGTCGTCGGCATCGCGTGGGCGGTGCTGACAAAGACGCGCCTGGGCCTCTTCGTGCGCGCCGTCACGCAGAACCGCCGCATGGCCGCATGCGTCGGCGTGAAGACGGCATATGTCGATTCGTATGCGTTCGCGTTCGGCGCGGGCATCGCGGGTCTGGGCGGCTGCGCGCTGTCGCAGATCGGCAATGTCGGGCCGGACCTCGGGCAGAGCTACATCATCGATTCGTTCATGGCCGTCGTGCTGGGCGGCGTCGGCCAGCTGGCGGGGACGGTGATCGGCGGCTTCGGGCTCGGGCTCGTCAGCAAGGCCATCGAGCCGTTCTGGGGCGCCGTGCTCGCGAAGATCGCGGTGCTGGTGCTGATCGTATTGTTCATCCAGAAGCGTCCGCAGGGCATGTTTGCCCTGAAGGGCCGCAGCGCGGAGGCGTGACATGACATCCGCGACGACTTCCGCTTCCACTTCGACTCATCCGCACGGCAAAGCGCAGGCGAGCGAACGCGAACGTCTCGAAGGTTTCGCGCTCGGCCTGCCGCCGCGCCCCGCCCTGCTGTCACGGCGCGCATGGCAACTGCTGGTCGCGCTGATCATCGCGATCGGGCTGGGCGTGCCGTTCACGGCGCTGGTGCTGCCGCAGACGAGCGCATTCCACCTGTCCGCCTATGCGATGACGCTGGTCGGCAAGCTGATGTGCTATGCGATTGCCGCGCTCGCGCTCGATCTCGTGTGGGGCTATTGCGGCATTCTGAGCCTCGGGCACGGTCTCTTCTTCGCGCTCGGCGGCTACGCGATCGGCATGTACCTGATGCGCGCGATCGGTCACGACGGCAAGTACGGCAGCGATCTGCCCGATTTCATGGTGTTTCTCGACTGGCATCAGCTGCCGTGGTACTGGGAAGGCACGCAACATCTCGCGTATGCGCTGCTGCTGGTCGTGCTGGTGCCCGCCGTCATCGCGTGGGTATTTGGGTTCTTCACGTTCCGCTCGCGCGTGAAGGGCGTGTATCTGTCGATCATCACGCAGGCGCTGACGTTCGCCGCGATGCTGCTGTTCTACCGCAACGAGACGGGCTTCGGCGGCAACAACGGCTTCACCGATTTCAAGCGCATCGCGGGCTTTCCCATCACGCATCCGGGCACGCGCACGGCGTTGTTTCTGCTGACGTTCGCCGTGCTGGTGCTCGCGTTCATCGGCGCGCGCGCGATCGTCACGTCGAAGCTCGGGCGCGTCGTCACGGCCGTGCGCGACGGCGAGACACGGCTGATGTTCCTCGGCTACAGCCCGCTCGCGTACAAGCTGTTCGTGTGGACGGTGTCGGCTGTGCTGTGCGGGATCGCGGGCGCGCTGTACGTGCCGCAGGTCGGCATCATCAATCCCGGCGAGATGTCGCCGGGCAACTCGATCGAAATGGCGATCTGGGTTGCTGTCGGCGGACGCGGCACGCTGATCGGGCCGATCATCGGCGCGTTCGCGGTGAATGGCGCGAAGAGCTTTTTCACGGCGTATTTCGCGGAGTACTGGCTGTTCTTCCTCGGGCTGATTTTCGTGCTGGTGCCGCTGCTGCTGCCGAACGGGATCATGGGACTGATCGAACTGGCGACGCGCAGGAGGAGCCGCTGATGAACGAAAACCCGATGGTCCCCGACCTCGCGCATCCCGACGACAACGACGGCCACGCGCTGTCGGGCGTCGCATCGATGGGCCGCGCGGTGACGCCCGGCGAGATCGACGTATCGCACGGCGCGATCCTGTACCTGGAAGACGTGACGGTTTCGTTCGACGGATTTCGCGCGTTGAATGCGTTGTCGCTGTCGATCGACGTGGGCGAATTGCGCTGCATCATCGGCCCGAACGGCGCGGGCAAGACGACGATGATGGACGTCATCACAGGCAAGACCGAGCCCGATTCCGGCAAGGTGTTTCTCGGGCAGACGATCGACCTCACGCGCATGAACGAACCGTCGATCGCGCGTGCGGGCATCGGCCGCAAGTTCCAGAAGCCGACCGTATTCGAGCAACATCCCGTGTGGGAGAACCTCGAACTCGCGATGAAGACGGACAAGGGGTGGTGGGCTTCGTTACGCGCGCGGCTGGATCGTGCGGCGCAGGCGCGGATCGAAGAGACGTTGTCGTTGATTCGTCTCGAGGGCGAGGCATTGCGGCCTGCTGGCGAGCTTTCTCACGGACAGAAGCAGCGGCTCGAGATCGGCATGTTGCTGATGCAGCAGCCTGCATTGTTGTTGCTCGACGAACCCGCGGCCGGCATGACGGATGACGAGACGATGGAACTGGCTGCTCTTCTCAACCACTTGCGTGGGACGTGCTCCATGATGGTTGTTGAGCACGATATGGAGTTCGTGGCGGCGCTGGCCGGTGAAACCGGCAAGGTGACAGTGATGGCCGAAGGACGTGTGCTTGCTCAAGGGACGCTTGATGAGGTTAAGCAGGATGCTGCTGTGATTGAGAGTTATCTCGGGCGCTGAGGGTTTGGGGTTGGTCTGGCTTGCCGTATCGCTGGCATCCGCGAGGCGGTGTTTGCTGCGCAGGCCTTTGTGGTTTTGCTTTTGCTTTCGCTCGCATCCCGATGCGCCTACGCAGCGCAGGCGCATCGCGGATGCCAGCGCGAAGCGCAAGCACACCGCGCAAACACAAAAAAAGCTGCACGCCAAAGAGGCGCAAAAAACAGGAACCTCATCATGCTCGAAGTCGAAAACCTGAACCAGTACTACGGCGGCAGCCACATCCTCCGTGATGTGAAACTCACGGTGCCGGACGGCAAGCTAACGGTGCTGCTCGGCCGCAATGGCGTCGGCAAGACGACGCTGCTGCGCTGCCTGATGGGCGTCGTCCCGACAAAAACGGGCGAAATCAGATGGCGTGACACGCCGATCACCAAACTCGCTCCGCACGCCCGCGTCGCGCAGGGCCTCGCCTACGTGCCGCAAGGAAGAGACATCTTCCCGCGGCTCACCGTCGAAGAAAACCTGCTGGTCGGCGCCGCCAGCCGAAAAGCACCGAAGAAAATCCCCGACCGCATCTACGATCTCTTCCCCGTCCTGAAGGACATGAAGGCAAGACGAGGCGGCGATCTGTCCGGCGGACAACAGCAGCAACTCGCCATCGGACGAGCGCTGATGAGCGAACCGCAACTGCTGATCCTCGATGAACCGACGGAAGGCATCCAGCCGTCGATCATCCAGGACATCGGCCGCACGCTTCGGCAACTCGTCGAGGAAATGGGCCTGACGGTGCTGCTCGTCGAGCAGTATTACGACTTCGCCAAAGCCCTCGCCGACCGCTACTGGGTGATGAGCCGCGGCGAGATCATCGCGGGCGGCGAAGGCGCGAAGATGGACGAAGACGGCGTGCGCACGCTGATCGCGGTCTGACGGTCACGCACAAAAACAAACGGTTCGCTGCTATCCTCGCCGCATGTCGCTTCACGAACACCACGCCACGCTCGCCGCCATCGACGACTCCGCGCACGCCCAATGGCGCGCGCGGCTCGAACTCGGCTTTGCCCGTCACGGCGAGCGCACCACGCTCGCTCATCGTCTTCACGAGGGACCGCTGCGGCTGCAACGTCCGCTCTATCCCGAAGGCGCGGCCGTCTGTCACGCCGTCATCGTGCATCCGCCCGGCGGCGTCGCGGGCGGCGACCGGCTCGATATCGACATCCGGCTCGACGCCCACACGCACGCGGTGCTCACGACGCCCGGCGCGACCAAGTGGTACAAGTCCAACGGCCGCATCGCGCAGCAGCGCATCGCGATTCGCGTGGGCGCGCACGCGAAGCTCGACTGGCTGCCGCAGAACAACATCGTGTTCGACCACGCGAATGCTTCGCTCGATTTCTCGCTGACGCTCGACGAAGGTTCGACGGCGCTCGGTTGGGACGCCACGCAACTCGGCCGGCAAGCGGCGGGCGAGCGCTGGTCGGCGGGGCATCTGCGCGCGGTCTCGCGGATCGTCGGCGCCGATGGTCAGCCGCTATGGTTCGAACGCGCCAGGCTCGCCGCCGACGATCCATTGCGCGACGCGCCGCAAGGGCTCGCCGGTTTCCCCACGTTCGGCACGCTGTGGGCCGTGAGCCCACGATGCGACGACGCGCTCGCCGAAGCGCTCACCGCGCAGCTGCCGTTCGACGATGCGATCCGCTCGGCCGCTTCATGCGTCTGTCCGGGCGTGATGATCGTGCGCGCGGCCGCGCGATCGATGGAAACGCTGCAGCGTGCCTTGACGGACTGCTGGCTGCATCTGCGACCCGTCGTGCATGGCGTCGATGCCGTGCCGCTGCGTCTGTGGACCACTTGAGCGCCTGGTCGCCCGACCCTCCGTTGCGCCAGCCGCCGCGCTTGCCACGCACCATTTCCGGGCATCTGTATGCGCCACCGTGGTGCAGCCTCGCGGGCAAGTGACGTCATAGCCTTGATGCATCGGCATGGCACAGCCCTTGCTGATCATGGCGCTTCGCGAACGCCGCATCGAACGGCAGCCGCGACGCCCGCTAGAAATCACACGCCCAAGACGATCGAACCATGAACCAGACTCTCCCCCATCGCCCGCGCCGCGCGTGGCTCGCCGCGCTGCTCGCAGCGCCCTTGCTGACGCTCGCCGCGCCCTTCGCGCACGCCGACGCACTCGACAACATCACGAAGTCCGGCGTGCTCAAAGTGGCCGTGCCCGAAGACTATCCGCCGTTCGGGTCGGTGGGTCCGGACCTGAAGCCGCAAGGCTACGACATCGATACGGCCGCGTTGCTCGCGAAATCGATGAACGTGAAGCTCGAACTCGTGCCCGTCAACAGCGCGAACCGCATTCCGTATCTGCAAACCAACAAGGTCGATCTCGTCATCTCGTCGCTTGGCAAGACGCCCGAGCGCGAGAAGGTGATCGACTTTTCGACGGCTTATGCGCCGTATTATCAGGGCGTGTTCGGTCCCGCCGACATCAAGGTCGGCGGCCCTGCCGATCTGACGGGCAAGACGGTTGGCGCCACGCGCGGCGCGCTCGAAGAAATCGCGCTCACGCAAATGGCGCCGAACGCGACGATCAAGCGCTTCGAGGACAACAACGCGACGATTGCCGCGTTCCTGTCGGGCCAGGTGCAGCTGATCGCGGCGGGCAACATCGTCGCCGCGGCGATACTCGCGAAGAACCCGCCGCGCCGTCCCGAGTCGAAGTTCGTCATCAAGAACTCGCCGTGCTTCGTCGGCATGAACCGGAATGAGCCGCGCCTGCAGCAGAAAGTCGATGCCGCCATCGCGCAGGCGAAGCAGGATGGCACGTTGAACGCGATGTCGAAGAAGTGGTTCGGCGCGCCGCTGCCCGCCGATCTGTAAGCGGCGCGTCGGTTGAAGCTGGTATCGTGAGCCGCCCGCCGCCGAACGCACGACGCAACACGCGACTCGCGCGGCGGCACGCACGACGCGAGTCGATACCCAAAAGACGAATCCCCTAAGCGAACGCGATGAAGCTCACTCCACGCGAAAGAGACAAACTCCTGATCTTCACAGCCGCGCTGCTCGCGGAGCGGCGCCGCGCACGCGGCCTCAAGCTCAACTATCCGGAAGCCGTCGCGTTCATCACGGCGGCGCTGATGGAAGCGGCACGCGACGGCAAGACGGTCGCCGAAGTGATGCACTACGGCACCACGCTGCTCACGCGCGACGACGTCATGGAAGGTGTGCCCGAGATGATTCCCGATATCCAGGTCGAAGCCACCTTCCCCGACGGCACGAAGCTCGTGACCGTCCACCACCCCATTCCGTGACGAGGCGCGCATGATCCCAGGCGAACTGATAACGGACGACGGCGAACTCGAACTCAATGCGGGCCGCGCCACCGTCACGGTGACGGTGTCGAACACAGGCGACCGGCCCGTGCAGGTCGGCTCGCACTATCACTTCTACGAAGTCAACGCTGCCCTCTCGTTCGATCGCGAAGCAGCGCGCGGCTTCCGCCTGAACATCGCGGCGGGCACAGCCGTGCGCTTCGAGCCGGGGCAGGAGCGCACCGTCGAGCTGGTGGCGCTGGCGGGCGATCGCGTCGTCTATGGCTTCAACGGCAAGGTGATGGGCAAATTGTGAGCGGTACGGTGCAGATGCAAGGCAGACATTCGGGAACCTCTCAAACATGACACTACGCATTGGCCGCCGCGCATACGCGGAAATGTTCGGCCCCACGACAGGCGACCGCGTGCGTCTCGCGGATACGGACCTGCTGATCGAAGTCGAGCGCGACTACACGATCTACGGCGAAGAAGTGAAGTTCGGCGGCGGCAAGGTGATACGCGACGGCATGGGCCAGTCGCAACGCGTCGCGGCGGATGTCGTCGATACCGTCGTGACGAATGCACTGATTCTCGATCACTGGGGCATCGTCAAGGCCGACATCGGCATCAAGAACGGCCGCATCGCGGCCATCGGCAAGGCGGGCAATCCCGACATTCAACCCGGCGTGACGATCGCGATCGGCGCGGCAACGGAAGTGATCGCGGGCGAAGGGATGATCGTGACGGCGGGCGGCATCGACACGCACATTCACTTCATCAGCCCGCAGCAGATCGACGAAGCGCTCGCGAGCGGCGTGACGACGATGCTCGGCGGCGGCACGGGCCCAGCCACCGGCACCAATGCGACCACCTGCACGCCGGGGCCGTGGCACATGGAGCGCATGCTGCAGGCGGCCGACGGCTATCCGATGAATCTCGGCTTTCTCGGCAAGGGCAACGTGAGCCAGCCGCAGCCCGCGCTCGAACAGATCGCGGCGGGCGCGATCGGTTTGAAGCTGCACGAGGACTGGGGCACGACGCCCGCCGCGATCGACAATTGTCTTTCCGTGGCGGACGACACCGACACGCAGGTCGCGATTCACACGGACACATTGAACGAAGCAGGCTTCGTCGAAGCGACGGTCGCTGCGTTCAAGGGCCGCACGATCCACACGTATCACACGGAAGGCGCGGGCGGCGGCCACGCGCCCGACATCATCAAGGTCTGCGGGGAAGCGAACGTGCTGCCGTCATCGACGAATCCGACGCGTCCTTACACCGTCAACACGCTCGACGAACACCTCGACATGCTGATGGTCTGTCATCACCTCGATCCGTCGATTGCCGAAGATATCGCTTTTGCCGAATCGCGCATTCGCCGCGAGACGATCGCGGCCGAAGATATTCTTCACGACCTCGGCGCGCTGTCGATGATCTCGTCCGATTCGCAGGCGATGGGGCGCGTGGGCGAAGTGATCATCCGCACGTGGCAGACGGCGCACAAGATGAAGGCGCAGCGCGGCGCGCTGCCCGAAGACAACGCGCGCAACGACAACTTCCGCGCCAAACGCTACGTCGCGAAGTACACGATCAACCCGGCGCTCACGCATGGCATCGCGCATGAAGTCGGTTCGATCGAGCCGGGCAAGTGGGCGGATCTCGTGTTCTGGGAGCCTGCGTTTTTCGGCATCAAGCCCGCGCTGATCCTGAAAGGCGGCATGATCGCGATGGCGCAGATGGGCGACCCGAATGCGTCGATTCCAACGCCGCAACCCGTTCATTATCGCGAGATGTTCGGCACGCGCGGCGGCGCATTGGGGCGCACATCTTTGACGTTCGTGTCGCAGATGGCGCTCGATGCGGGCATCACGGAGCGCTATGGTTTGAGCAAGCGTATCGTCGCTGTGAAGAACTGCCGCAACGTCACGAAGGCGCACATGATCCACAACGCGTGGCAGCCGTCGATCAGCGTCGATCCCGAGACGTATCAGGTGATCGCCGATGGTCAGTTGCTCACCTGCGAGCCCGCGAAGGTTCTGCCGATGGCGCAACGTTATTTCCTGTTCTGACATGCGCACGATCGACAAGTTGTTGGGCGCGCACATCAAGCTCGCGCCCGTTCTCATCAAACGCGCGCCGACGCTCACGCTCGCGTTCGACGCGCGCTGCAAGAGCCGGCTCGCCGCCACGCTCGATAGCGGCGAGGAAGTCGCGTTGCTGCTGCCGCGCGGCACCGTGCTGCGCGATGGCGATGTGCTCGTCGCCGGCGATGGCGGCCTCGTGCGTGTCGTTGCCGCGGCTGAATCCGTGCTGTATGTGCGCGCGCCTGATGTGCTGACGCTCACGCGCGCGGCGTATCACCTGGGCAACCGGCACACGCCCGTCGAGGTCGGCGCGGATTATCTGAAGCTCGAATACGATCCTGTGCTCGCGGATATGTTGAAGCGCCTGGGCGCGTCCGTCGATCAGGCCGAGATGCCGTTCCAGCCCGAAACGGGCGCGTATGGCGGCGGTCATCGGCATGGTCACGACGAGACCTTCGCCGAGGACTATGCGCTCGCGCAGCAGGTGTATGGCGAGCATCATGGGCACGCGCATTCGCACAATCATGGACATGAACATCATGGTCACGGGCATTCGCATGGCCATGCGCATGACCACGATCATGCAGCGTGTGATCACGATCATGGCGACGGCCATCATCATGCGCATCGCTGAACTGACCGCGCTGCTGCATCTTGCTTCGCCCGCTTTGCCGATTGGCGCGTTCAGCTATTCGCAGGGACTGGAAGCCGCCATCGAGGCACGCTTCATCACCGATGCCGACAGTGCGCGCGCGTGGATCGAAAGCGGTCTGTTGAACGTGCTTGCGCACGGCGAATTGCCGTTTCTCGCGC
This sequence comes from Paraburkholderia bengalensis, assembly GCF_037126505.1. Taxonomy (NCBI): domain Bacteria; kingdom Pseudomonadati; phylum Pseudomonadota; class Betaproteobacteria; order Burkholderiales; family Burkholderiaceae; genus Paraburkholderia; species Paraburkholderia bengalensis. Next base: position 72,828 of record NZ_JACFYJ010000007.1, on the reverse strand, counting down.
ATCAGATCGAACGCTGGCGCACGCACGACGCCGCTGCGTTGACGCACGCCAATCATGAGTTTCTCGCGAGCCGCGAGTCGGCGGAATTGCGGCGCGAGACGGAACAGATGGGCTGGTCGTTGCGCCAGTTGTGCGCCTCGCTCGAATGGGGCGATGCCGAACGACGCGCGACGCTGGCGTCGATCAAGCCCGTCGCGCAGCCGACGGCGTTCGCCTTCGCGGCGTTCGCACACGGCGCAGCGACGGATGCCGCCCTCGCCGCCTATGCATTCAGCTGGGTCGAGAACCAGGCCGCGGCGGCGCTGAAAGCGGTGCCGCTCGGGCAGCTCGCGGGACAGCGCATCATCGTCGCGTTGCGCGAACCGATCGATGCCGCCGTCAAGGCCGCGCTCGCCACCTCGCCCGAGGACATCAATACGTTCGCGCCGCAACTCGGCATTTTGTCGGCGCGTCACGAGTCGCAGTATTCGCGGCTCTTTCGCTCATAGCTTTTGCTTTTCTTTCGATCGAATCATGAACGCACCTCATACGATGCAACGCACGAAGAAACTGCCGCCGCTGCGCGTCGGCGTCGGCGGCCCGGTCGGCTCAGGCAAGACGACGCTGCTCGAAATGCTGTGCAAGGCCATGCGCGAGAAGTACGACCTCGTCGCCATCACAAACGATATCTACACGAAGGAAGACCAGCGTCTGCTGACGGTGGCGGGTGCGCTGCCCGCCGAACGGATCATGGGCGTCGAGACGGGCGGTTGTCCGCACACGGCGATTCGCGAGGATGCATCGATCAATCTCGAAGCCGTCGACCGGATGCTCACGCGCTTTCCCGACGCCGATATCGTGTTCATCGAATCGGGCGGCGACAATCTGGCCGCGACGTTCAGCCCGGAGCTGTCGGACCTGACGATCTACGTGATCGACGTGGCGGGCGGCGAGAAGATTCCGCGCAAGGGCGGACCGGGCATCACGAAGTCGGATCTGCTCGTGATCAACAAGACGGATCTGGCGCCGATGGTCGGCGCGAATCTCGATGTGATGGCGTCGGACGCCGCGAAGATGCGTGGCGAGCGGCCTTTTGTGATGTGCAATCTGAAGGCGCTCGACGGGCTGGATGCGGTGATTTCGTTTATCGAGAGGAAGGGTTTGTTGTTGGTTTGAGGGTTAATGGCTGCGAGACTCTTGCCCTTTGCTGCTCTTTGCGCGGGCATAAGCGATCCGCCTCGCGGATGCCCGTGCAAAGAAACGAACCAACATCTATCCGCTGCAAGCGATAAAAAAACCTACTCCGGCAACAACGTCGTCAGCACATTGACCGTCCGCCCCGTCGCCCCTCGATGCCGCGCCGCGAACGCAGCCGCCGCAGCCGCCATCGCCACCCGCCGGGGCTTGTCCTCGAACAACTCGCGCAGCACCCGGGCCAGATCCGCCGGGTCCTGAACCTGCACACACGCTCCCGCTGCGACGGCATCGGCCGTCGCCTGCGTGAAGTTGAACACGTGCGGCCCGATCAGCACGGGCACGCCCACTGCGCACGCCTCGATCAGATTCTGTCCGCCCAGCGGCAGCAGACTGCCGCCGATGAAGGCCACATCCGACGCCGCGTAGTAAGCACCCAGCTCACCCATCGAATCGCCGAGCAGCACCTTCACGTCGCTGGGCATCGCCTTCGCGGCAAGCTCGCCCGCCACCGCCGCGCCCGGAGGCGCCCATTCCGAACGACGCACGCAGCGCATGCCCTTCTTCTCGACGAGCGCGGCAACCTCGTTAAAACGCTGCGGATGACGCGGCACGAGGATCAGCAGCGCGTCGTCGATGCCGAGCGCCGCGAACGCCTGCATCACCAGTTCCTCTTCGCCCTCGCGCGTGCTCGCCGCGACCCACACGGGCCGCGTGCCGATCGCCGCGCGCCACGCGTGCCCGCGCGCCGCGAGTTCGGGCGGCGTGTTCATGTCGAACTTCAGATTGCCGAGCACGGCCACATTGCGCGCGCCCAAGGCGGAAAGCCGCGTCGCATCGGAAGGACTCTGCGCCAGCACGCGCGCAAAGCCGCCGAACACGCCGCGCGTCGCGCTGCCAAACTTCGCCGCCCGCCGATACGAACGCTCCGACATGCGCGCGTTCGTCAGCACGAGCGGCACGTCGGCGCGTCGGCATTCGTCGATCAGCGTGGGCCACACTTCCGTTTCCATCACGAGGCCGACAGACGGCCGCCATGCCTTCAGGAAACGCCGCACCGCATGCGGCATGTCGTACGGCAGATAGCAGCGCCGCACGCGGCCGCCGAACAGCTGCTCGCCCGTCGCGCGGCCGCTCGGCGTCATGTGCGTGAGCAGGATGCGCGCGTCGGGGCGCGCCTTGATCAAAGCTTCGATGAGAGGCTGCGCCGCGCGCGTCTCGCCCACCGACACGGCATGCACCCAGATCAGCGGCGTGTCGTCCTCGGGCACGCGGCCGCGCACGCGACCAAAACGCTCGGCGATATGCTCGCGATAGCCGCGCTCCTTGCGCGAACGGATCAGAAGGCGCAGCACCGCGAGCGGCGCGACCAGCCACCAGAGCGCGTTGTAGACGACCCTCAGCATCGGGCCTCCGCGTGCGACGTGTCGCGAACCAGGCACGCGCCCGCAGCGCCGCGCATCGCAGCGCGCGGCAGAAAAAGCGCGCCGCTCAAACCAGCGCCCTGCCCTTCAGGCGTTCGAGAATGCCGAGCGGCGCGCACTCCGGCTGCGCCATCGACTTGACGGGCAGAAAGAACGTCTGCTCCATCATGAACTGGCCGGACATCACGGCGTGCGAAGTCTGATCCGAGAAACACACCCACACGCTGCCCGGCGGAAACGGCATCGTTTCTTGCGGCGACGACTTCTGATAGTCGAGATCGGCCTTCATGCCGTCGTGCAGGTTCAGCATCAGATGGTCGTATTCGCTGCGCGGCGACTTGGTCACGTGCAGCAGGTTCAGCAGCCACGCCGAACCCGGCATCTGCGGCTTGATGCGCGGCAGGAAGCGTCTGGCCATATCCTCGAACGGCTCGCCGACGCGCCACACACGCGGCGCGCCGTTCGGATTGACGTTCGTGAATACGCGCAGGATGCGCTCGCCATAGTTCGGACGCGACGGAAATGCGTCGACGTGCAGGCGGCTGTCGTCCTTGCGCCACGACGTCTGCCGCGTTTCGACCTGATGCAGGCGCAGGCTCGTCGGCGCGACGCGCAGCTTGCCGTGATACTCGGGGAAGAGTCCGTCGACGAGCGTGCGCGCATTCGTCTGATAACGCGCGACCAGCGCGCGCACGGCCGACTGCGTGACGGCGTCACCGAGCACGCCGTGCAGCGCGCCGCCGTCCGCTTCGAGACTGATGTTCTTGCGGTTCGGATCGGCCAGCGCGGGATCGAGCAGCGCGCGCTCGCCGCCCTCGATCGCGAAGGCGAGATTCGGGAAATACAGCACCTTGCCGCGCTCGACGCCGGCGAGCAGCGCCTCGCGCGGCACCGACAGGCCCTGGCCGTGCCAGTCGGCGCTTGCGACTTCGATGATCTGGGATTCGTTCATGATCGCCTTTTCAAAGCGGATAAAGCTGGGCCGGCAGGACGACCGCCAGCCGGGGCCGCGCGGTTCGCGCATGGCCCGCCTGCCGCGTCACAGCACGCCGAATGCCGCCAGCGCGGACTTCACCTGCTGCAGTGTCGGCGGCTGGCCCGCCGTGCCGAGATTCACGACGTTCGGCGACCAGTAGCCGCCCGTGCGCCATGAAGTGGCGAAATTGTACAACTCGACCGTCGGGCGCTTCAGCGCGGCTGCGATGTGAACCAGACCTGTGTCAACGCCGACCGTCGCCGCCGCGCCGTCGATCAGCCCGACCACGGCAGGCAGCGACAGCTTCGGCGGCACGATCGCGGCCGCGCCGAACTGCTTCGCGAGACGCTCGCTCGTCGCCCGTTCGGCGTCGCTGCCCCACGGCAATACGATCGACGCGGCGCGCCGCACGAGCGCCTCGCCCAGCCCGATCCACGCCGCATCGGGCCACTGCTTGTCCGCGCGCGACGTGGCGTGCACGAACACGACATACGGCACGGGCAGGTTCACCTGCGCTTCGGACAGCGCGAGCGCCGCGCGCTGCGTGTCGAGGCCGAATTCGATGTCGTCGGTCGGTTGCGGGGCGGGGTCGCCGAGCGCCGCCGCCACCAGTTGCCGCGTGCGTTCGACGACGTGCGTGCGCGGCGCAATCGGCACGCGCCGGTCGTAGAAGAAGCGCACAGGCCATTCGTAGCCCGCGCCATCCGTGCGATTGCCGAGGCCGACGAGCGGCCCGCGCGCCATTTTCGCGACCCACGCGGTCTTGATGAGCCCCTGGCAGTCGATGACGAGATCGTAGTGTTCGGCGGCGAGCGCACGGCGGAAGGCGCCGATTTCGCGCCAGTTGTCGGCGGAAAGAATGCGCTTGCGCCAGCGCCGCAGCGACACGGGGATCGCGCGCCGCACGCCGTGAACGAGTTCGACCAGCTTGACGAAGCTCTCCTCGACGAGCCAGTCGATCTGCGCGTCGGGATGACGGCGGCGGATGTCGGCGATGGCCGGCATGTTGTGAACGACGTCGCCCAGCGACGACACTCGCACGATCAGTATCTTTTGCACGCTCAAGAAAGGGAAACGCCGGTGTGGCGGCGTCAGGATGCGGTGAAAGTGCGCAATTCTAGCGTGGACTTCGGGTCGGCGACGCTTTTGGTTTTTCGCGTGGCGCAGGCGTGCGCGCTGGCCTCGCGGACGCGGAATAAAAGAAAAGGAAGGGAAAGGATAGAAGAAACCAGCCGTCCGCGACGCCGAAAACTCGGCCAGCGTCGCGGACAAAACCAGCCAGATGATCAGAACGGCAGCGCCGCGTCCGCCTTCTCGGCCAGAATCACGCGGCGGAAATCTTCCTGAATCCGCTTCAAGGCCGCGTCGTTGTCAGCCTCGAACCGCATCACGACGACGGGTGTGGTGTTCGACGAACGCGCGAGCCCGAAACCATCCGGATACTCGACGCGCAAGCCATCGATCGTCACGACCTGATCGGCGTCCGGGAATGTCGCGCTCTTTTGCAGGCGTGCAATCAGCTCGAAGTTCTCGCCTTCCTGCAGCTTCAACTGCAACTCGGGCGTGGAGTGCGAATTCGGCAGGCTGTTGAGCAGCTTGCTCGGGTCCTGCACGCGCGCGAGGATTTCGAGCAGCCGCGCGCCCGTGTACAGCCCGTCGTCGAAGCCGTACCAGCGGTCCTTGAAGAACACGTGGCCGCTCATTTCGCCCGCGAGCGGCGCGCCCGTCTCACGCAGCTTCGCTTTCACGAGCGAATGGCCCGTCTTCCACATCAGCGGCTCGCCGCCCTTGTCCTTCACCCACTTCGCGAGATTGCGGGTGCACTTCACGTCGTAAATGATCTGCGCGCCCTTGTTGCGCGACAGCACCTCTTCGGCGAACAGCATCAGCTGACGGTCCGGATAGATGATCTGGCCGTCTTTCGTGACCACGCCCAGGCGATCGCCGTCGCCGTCGAACGCGAAGCCGATTTCCGCATCCGTTTCCTTCAGCGCGCGGATTACGTCCTGGAGGTTTTCCGGGTGCGCCGGGTCGGGATGGTGATTCGGGAAGTTGCCGTCGATCTCCGTGAACAGTTCGACCAGCTCGCAGCCGAGCGCCTTGAATAGCCGCGGCGCGAGTCCGCCCGCCACGCCGTTGCCCGTGTCGACGACGATCTTCAGCGGCCGCGCGAGCTTGATGTCGCTGACGATGCGATCGATGTACGCATCGGCGATGTCGTAGTCCTGATAGCTGCCGCTGCCGCTTTCGAAGCGGTTTTCGGTGATGCGCTTATAGAGGCCCTGGATCTGGTCGCCGTAGATGGCCGCGCCGCGCAGCACCATCTTGAAGCCATTGTAGTCGGGCGGGTTGTGGCTGCCCGTCACGACGATGCAGGAATCGACGCGGCGCTCGCCGCCGTCGAGCTTGAGCGGCACGCTGGCCGCGAAGTAGCCGACGGGCGTCGGCACCATGCCGACATTGACCACGTCGACGCCTGCTGCGCGCAGCCCATCGGACAGCGCCTGGATCAGCTCGGGACCGGAGAGCCGGCCATCGCGCGCGACGACGACGGCATCGCCGCCCTGCGCGCGCACTTCGCTGCCGAACGCGCGGCCGATGGAACGTGCGGTCTCGGCGTCGAGCGTCTTGCCGATCACTCCGCGGATGTCATATGCCTTGAATATGGATTGCGAGATCATGGATTGGCTCACTTACGTGCAATGGAAATTTGATCGACACGGCGTGGTCACGGCGCTGTGCCTTGCCGGAAGCGGTCCGGATACAACTTATAATTGCGCTTTTCAGCGACGCCTTACCAGCGCCATTCTAATGCTTAGACGCCCCGCGCTCACAAAGTTGCCGCATCGTTTTCTCGGCCGGGCACGCCAATCTACAGACTCCACGCACCTCCCGTGCCCGCGGACAACCGGCTGCCACCATGCGGATACCGGCGCTTAAGCGTTTCACGAATCCCGACGTCACGCGCGCTGTCGCAAACCTTGTCTGGCTTGGCCTCGAGCGCCTGACGCAGATCGGCGTGGCGATTGCCATCAGCGGCGTGCTGGCGCGCTATTTCGGGCCCGACGTGTTCGGCAAGTGGCAATACGCCAATACGCTTTTACTCGTGCTGTCGCCCATTACCTGGGTCTGCGGCGCGGAGATTCTCGTGCCGACCATCGTGCATCGTCCGCCCGCGCAGCTCGGCACCGTGCTCGGCAGCGCGTTTGCGCTGCGGCTGTCCGTATCCGCCATCGCACTGCTGCTGACGTGGGCGGGCATCGGCGCGGGTTTCACCGATCCCGTCGTCGGCGCGATGCTCGCCGGGCTTGCCGTGACGATGCTGTTTCGCGAACCTTTCGTCGGCGTGATCAACGCGTGGCTGCAGAGCATGACCTACAGCAAGCCGCAGTTGCTCACCAGCATGACGACGGCCATCGCCAAGGCGCTCGCCGTATGGCTGCTGGTGCGCGCGGCTGCCGCGCCGTCGCGCTTCGGCTGGCTGTGGGCGCTGGAATCGGCGGTGATCGGCGGCGTGCTGCTCGCGTACTACATGCGCCGGCACGGCGGCAAACTGGGCTGGCACGTCGACCGTTCGCTCTTTCGCCATTTCGCGACGGCGGGCACGGTGTTCTGGCTCGGGCTCATCTGCATGTACCTGTTTCTGAAGCTCGACCGCCTGATGCTGGAGCGCGCGATCTCCTTCGCCGATCTCGGCCGCTACTCGGCCGCGCAACAACTGAACGAAAACTGGATCACGCTTGCGCTGATGCTCGCTCAAACGCTGGCGCCCGCGTTCGTCTACCGCGTGCAGGATCTCACGCAACTGCGCCGCAACATCTGGCGTCTCACGGCGATGACGGCCGTGCTGATGGTCGCCGGCGCGTTCGTGCTGGACCTGCTAGCAGGCTTCATCATCCGCCGCGTGTTCGGCCCGAACTTTGAAGAAGCTGTCGATATCTTCCGCTGGGCCGTGTGGCTGTCCGTGCCCGCCGGCATCGAGGCGATTGGCAACCTCGTCGTGCTGAAGTATCAGGCGAAGTTCGTGTTGCTGTCGAAATGGCTGCTTGCGCTCGCGGTCGCGTGCGTCGTCAATTGGCTGGCGATTGCCCGCATGGGCGCGTATGGCGCGCTGGTCGGACTGGCGTGCGGCTATCTCGCCGCGGCGTCGGTCAATGTCTACTACATCCGTTACAAGCTGCGTCCATGACGTCATCTTCATTCACGCCGCCCGCAGCCCAGCCGCTCGACGACGTCGCCGTGCTGATGCCCGCCTACAACGGCCAGGCGGACGTGGAGCGCACGCTCGCGTCGTTCAGCGAAACGGCGCGCATTCACGTGCTGATCGTCGACGACGGCAGCACGCCGCCCATCGTCGCGCCCGCCCTGCCGGGCATGTCGATCGAGGTGCTGTGCATGCCGCAAAACGGCGGCATCGAGCGCGCGTTGCAGGCAGGCATCGAAGCGCTCGCGGCGCGTGGCTTTCGTTACGCGGCGCGTATGGACGCCGGCGATCTGGCCGCGCCGGGACGCCTTGCCGCGCAGCGCGCGTATCTCGAAGCGCATCCGCAGGTCGCGGGACTCGGCATGTGGACGCAGGTTGTGTCGCGCGAAGGGCAGCCGCTTTTCATGCTCACGCCGCCTGAGGAGCCGCGCGTGATCCGCCGCGTGCGCTTCATGCGCGCCTGCTTCGTGCATCCGTCGATGATGCTGCGCGTCGATGCCGTGCTCGATGTGGGCAATTATCGCGAGGCCTACAAGGCAGCCGAGGACCTCGATCTGTTCCTGCGCCTGATGGAGCGCTACGACTGCGCAAACCTGCCGCAACTCGGGCTTTACTACGAACTCAACGAAGGCGGCATCAGCGCGACGAAGCGGCGCCGCCAGATCATCTCGACATTGCGCCTGCAGATGCGCTATTTCAATGCGTTGAATCCATACGACTGGCTAGGGCTCGCGAAGAACCTGCTGCATCTCGTCACGCCTTACAGCACGCTGCAACGCGTCAAGAAGCGGCTCTACGCGCCGGGCGCGAGCCTGTGACCTCCATTCGAATCAGACTGTTTTGCCAAGCATGAAACAACACGTCGAATCTGCCAGCGCGCTGCGCATCGCGCTCGTATGCAACACTTCGTTCGCGATCTACACCTATCGGCAGGGGCTGATACGGATGCTCGTCGCGCGAGGCGTCGAGGTGACGGTGATCGCGCCGCGCGATCGCACCACGGCGCTGCTCGAGCAGATGGGCTGCCGCTGCATCGGGTTGCACGTCGCATCCAAAGGCACGAACCCGCGCGACGATCTGCGCACGATGGCCTCGCTCTACAGGCTCTATCGCGGGGTGCGACCGCATATTGTGTTTCACTACACGATCAAGCCGAATATCTATGGATCGATTGCCGCCAAGCTCGCGCGCGTCGATTCGGTTGCCGTCACGACGGGTCTCGGCTATGTTTTCATTCAGCGCAGCCGCGCCGCGCAGATCGCCAAGCTGATGTACCGCTTCGCGTTCCGCTTTCCGCGCGAAGTCTGGTTTCTGAATCAGGACGATCAAGCCGCCTTTCTCGAGCGCAAGTTGCTCGCGCATCCTGAGCGCGCGCGTCTGCTGCACGGCGAAGGCGTGGACCTCGAACAATTTTTTTTTCACGCCCTTGCCCGCTCGTGAAAATAATCAGGCATTTTCTTTTGTATTAATCGGGCGTCTGTTGTGGGATAAAGGCGTGGGTGAATATGTCGAGGCGGCGCGGCGGCTGCGCAAGACCTATCCGCATGCGCGCTTCCAGTTGCTCGGGCCCGTCGGTGTCGACAATCCGAGCGCGATCTCGCAGGCCGATGTCGATACGTGGGTGCGCGAAGGCGTGATCGACTATCTCGGCGAGGCACAGACGTGCGCCCCGCGATCGCCGCCGCCGATTGCGTCGTGCTGCCTTCGTATCGCGAAGGCGTGCCGCGCACGCTGATGGAAGCCTCGGCAATGGGACGTCCCGTTGTCGCGACGGATGTGCCGGGCTGCCGCGAAGTCGTCGCGGACGGCGTCAATGGTCTGCTGTGCGAAGTGCGCAGCGCGGAGAGCCTCGCTGCGAAGCTTTCGCAGATGCTCGACATGCCCATCGACGAGCGTCGCGCGATGGGCGAGCGTGGCCGCGAGAAAGTGGCGCAGGAATTCGACGAACGTAAGGTCGTCGAACGGTATAAGGATGTCGTCCGCGAACTGACGGGCGTATCACTCTAAGGGAGCTCAGCATGACCGCGAAGGGCACGATTCTGGTAACGGGCGGTGCAGGCTTTATCGGCTCGCATACGTGCGTGGAATTGCTCAATGACGATTACGACGTGGTCGTGATCGACAACCTCGTGAACAGCAAGCGCGAATCGGTCGCGCGCGTCGAGAAGATCACGGGCAAGAAGGTCGCGTTCTATGAAGCGGATGTGCGCGACGAAGCCACGCTGAACACGATTTTCGACAGCCACCCCATCACGGGCGCGATTCACTTCGCAGCGTTGAAGGCGGTGGGCGAATCGGTGGCCAAGCCGCTCGAATACTATCGGAACAACGTGGACAGCCTGCTCGTGCTGCTTGAGGTCATGCGCGCGCGCAACGTGAAGCAGTTCGTGTTCAGTTCGTCGGCGACGGTGTACGGCGTGCCGAAAAGCTCGCCGATCGACGAAACGTTTCCGCTCTCGGCGACGAACCCCTACGGCCAGAGCAAGCTGATCGCCGAGCAGATCCTGCGCGATCTCGAACTCTCCGATCCGTCGTGGCGCATCGCGACGCTGCGTTACTTCAATCCCGTCGGCGCGCATGAAAGCGGGCTGATCGGCGAAGATCCCGGCGGCATTCCGAACAACCTGATGCCGTATGTCGCGCAGGTCGCCGTCGGCAAGCTGGACAAGTTGCGCGTGTTCGGCGGCGATTACGACACGCCGGACGGCACGGGCGTGCGCGACTACATTCACGTCGTCGATCTCGCGCGCGGGCACATCGCGGCGCTCGATGCCCTTGTCAAGCGCGATGCGAGCTTCGTGGTGAATCTCGGCACGGGCCAGGGCTATAGCGTGATCGAAGTGGTCAAGGCGTTCGAGAAGGCGTCGGGCAAGCCAGTGCCGTATGAAATCGTCGCGCGCCGTCCTGGCGATGTCGCGCAGTGCTTCGCGAATCCGGCCAAGGCGCTCGACGTTATCGGCTGGCAGGCGCAATACGGGATCGAGCGCATGTGCGCCGACCATTGGCGCTGGCAGGCGCAGAACCCGCGCGGATTCCAATAAGGCGCCTGTAAGTACGTGGGGATGCGCGTCGCTGCGGCGGCATCCCAATCAGCGGATAACACCGCACGCATCAACCACTGCCTGCAGCGACCCTACCTCGCAATCCATCTCGGGCAACAGCGGCATCCGCGATGCCGCAGCCTTCGACCTCTCCTCGCCTCGTCCTCAGGTTTTTCGTGCAGCTGCCGGGAAACCGTATAGACCGACATTTGCATGCCGCTGTTTGCCGTGTCGAATTGACACGCTCGATAGCCGCACATTTTAAAAGGCCGGGAAGCGGCGCTTGGGACGCAAATGCATGGCACCGAGCGGGTCCAGCCAGACGCTTTCGATCCGCAGCCGGCGTCCGTCGGCCTACTGGTTGCGTAAGCAGCAATCTGTCTGCGGTCGCTGTCAACCGTACCGGGCGAATTTGCCGACCAGGGGTCTGTACGGCACCGAACGGTAGCACTTCCACGTAAATACTACCATCCGCCAATGGACCGTCGCGTGTGATCATTCGTGTGCTGTTTGCCTTCCTTTCTTCCCGAAAACAGCCGCCGATTCGATTACGCGACACCCCGGTTCCGCATCTTTCAGTACCACGATCGCAAGACAGAAGCCGACGCCCCGATGACGGAGTGATGCGCAAGCAGCGATGCACGACCTCGTAAGTAGACCGTAACTGACGCGTTACCCTCAGCGTTTTTTGTGACTGCTGCGACGGTATGGCGTTCCCCAGCACGCGTGCCCGATCACGCCAGGCACGGCGAGTCAGGTGTGATTGACTGATCAATGGATGAGCGATGCGCCGGCTGAATTCCATACGGACCCTTCGCGGGGTGACAGCGACGACTGTCGTCGTGCACCATGTCCTGATACAGGACGGTCAGGTGTTCGGCCAGTTTCGCGTCGACGTATTCTTCGTACTAAGTGGCTTTGTGATCGCACTCGCGCTCGAAGCCAGCACGGTCAGCGTACGCGACTTCATCGTCAGCCGCGTCGTGCGGATCGTGCCGCTCTATTGGCTCGCGACGCTGCTGGTGTTTTTCGGCGCCCTGCTCAGGCCTGATCTTTTCAATTCGACGACGGCCAACATCCCTGAACTGCTGAAGTCGCTCTTTTTCATTCCGTACAGGAAAGCAAGCGGCCATGTATTCCCCATGCTGTTCGTCGGCTGGACACTGAACTACGAGATGCTGTTCTACGCGGCTTCGGCACTTGCGCTATGGTGGTTCCGGCGGCGCCTGTCGTTCGTACTCGCGGCGATCACCCTGCTGCTCGCCGGGCTCTTCCTGGTGGCGAATCTTGTGCATTCCGACGACGCCGTCGTCGCAGTTCTCGCGTACGACCGGGTGCTCGAATTCCCGCTAGGGTTCGCCGTATGGTACGCATGGAAGAAGGGGGTGCGCATTCCCGTCGCGCTGGCGGCGCCCGGAGTCGTTGCCATGTACTGCCTGATGACCTGGGTCGAACGCGCATGGCCGGACATCTCCCCGCTTCTGGGAAACGGCCTGCCCACCTGCCTGCTGCTGATGAGCACGTTAAGTCTCGAAGACCTTCTGATAGACAGTGCGCTCACGCGCGGCTTGCTGTATCTCGGCGACGCGAGCTATGCCATCTATCTCAGTCACCCGTTCGTCGTCGAGGGGATGCGCAAGCTCATTCCCAAAGTCGCGCATGGTTTCGATGTGCGCTCGCCAGCGGGCATGACCCTCGCGATCGTGGCTGCCTCCGCGCTTGGTTGCGCCGTCTATCGGTACATTGACAAGCCGTTGCAACGCTTGATGCGTCGTCTGATCAACGTCAAGCGTCTCGTCAATGCGCCCGCGAGTAACGAAGCGCCTTATCGTGTGAGGTAAGGAAGACAGGTGCGCTGTGAGCGCGGGCCGATGGCCGCTCGCTTCTGGCATGCGCGAAGTCGTTACCGTGCTGAACATTCAACATCGACGTGCAGACCGTCAATGACGCGTCATCGCCACAGAACGCTACCTTTTCAGGCATTGCGACGGCCCGCCAGAGGGTGCGCTAGCGAACCGAACGCGTGAGATCCGAAGTGTGATCGGCTTTGCCTCAGGTGTACGATTCCTGCAGCTTCCACCCATGCAGTGGCGTTCGATTCTGGCGCTAGCGGATCTCGTTGCCCCTCAACCACCTGACTGCAAGGAACAATCGCATGGACATCTCCCCCGATTCCCTGGTCCCTGATGCGACAGTGCCCGATAAGTGGATCGACGCCGATGCTTCAGTGTTTCGGGCATGTTTCGAGCGCAAGAGCTTCGAGGTCGCCCACCACCTGGCATCCCATCCGCGCTTTCAGCTCCATCAATTAATGGACCTGACGGAGCGAACCATGAAAACGCGCCCGTCTGATCTCTATTACGACATGGGCGACGTCGTTCCTGGGCAGAAATGGAAAGATACGAATCATGCGTTCTCGCCGATGGACGCGTTGAGGCAACTGGACGATTCAAACGCCTGGTTTATCCTCCGGGACGCGCAAAAAGACCCCGCCTACACCGATCTGTACAGGCAGGCGATCGCCGAGGTCAAGCAGATGATTGGCGGCGACATCGAATCGAAGATCAGGAACGAAGAGATCATTATTTTCATCACGTCACCCAGGCGGGTGACGGCCTATCACATCGATCGCGAGTGCAATTTCATTCTTCAGATCCACGGCGAAAAGGATTTGTATCTATTCGATCGGGAAGACCGGCAGGTTCTTCCAGAGGTGGAAATCGAGCGGTTCTGGACGAAGGACAATAACGCGCCGAACTATCGACCCGAACTGCAGGACCGGGCGCAGTTATACAGGTTGGCCCCGGGAAATGGCGTACACGTTCCTGTCAACTGCCCGCACTGGTTGAAGAACGATAACAATATTTCGGTGACACTGAGCGTCAACTTCCAGTTCGTCGACTCGATGCGAAAAGATGTCTATCGCGCCAACTATTACCTCAGAAAACTTGGACTCAACCCCTGTCCGCCTGGTCGAAGTGCGGTGCGCGATCGCGCCAAGGCCATGGCGTATTCGACGGCCCAATCCGCCCAGCGAGCTATTAGATCGGCGCTGCATCGAGGCGGTTAGTCTCGAACCAGTCGCTCGACCCGTTGAGGGCGCGTCACGTTAGACAGCCCCTCAGCCTGGTTGCCATGGCCCTCGTCGAGACGAGGGCTTTTGCTTAGAGAATATTCGATCGATCTGCTTCGAGCCTGCCCTTCGGCGCTTTGTGCCGCGACGCACAGAAATTCCGCGTGACGACTGTTTCAATAGCCAGACCAGACTGCGCCGCGTCACACTTTCCGACCACGCGCCACCGGAGGAAAAATGAAGGTCATTGCAGAAGCAATCGCACCGGATCGGCTTTCGGACGATACACAGCCTGCCTGCATCGTTCAACCTGTCGTGCTGGCGGGCGGCTCGGGCACGCGCCTGTGGCCGCTGTCGCGCGAGCAATGCCCGAAGCAACTGATCGGCCTGACAGGAGACGAGTCGCTGCTCGAAGCGACGCTGCGCAGAGCGCAAGGCTTGCGCGCGCCGACGCCCGGCTATGAGGCGCCCCATGCCGCGCCGCATGTCGCCCGCATGCAGCCGACGCTCGTCGTGTGCAGCGAAGAGCTTCGGCTCGCGACGAACGAGCGGCTCGAACGCAGCGGTTGCGATGCACGCGTGATCCTGGAACCGGCGCCGCGCAATACCGCGCCCGCGCTCACGGTGGCGGCGCTCGCCGCGCTCGCGGATGCACCGGCTGGCGAAGACCCCGTTCTCGTCGTGATGCCCGCCGATCATCTGATCGTCGATGGCGCTGCCTTCATCGCGACGCTGCAGCAAGCCATCCACCATGCGCAGCGCGACGCGATCGTCGCGCTCGGCGTGCCGCCCGAGCGCGCTGAAACGGGCTATGGCTACATCCGCACGGGCGCGCCTGCCGACGAGCACGGCGCGCGTACCATCGGACGCTTCGTCGAAAAGCCCGCGCAGGAAACGGCCGAACGCTATCTGGCTTCGGGCGAGTACTGGTGGAATAGCGGCATCTTCGTGATGCGCGCCTCCGTGTGGCTCGCCGCGATCGCCGCCTGCCGGCCGGATATCGCGGCCGCGTGCAGCGCGTCGTATGAAAACGCGCGCATTCTCGGCAGCGAAGGCAGCAACGGCCCGCTGCAACTCGAACGCAGCGCATTCGCGGCCTGTCCGAACGATTCGATCGACTACGCGGTGATGGAGCGCATCGGTGACGATCCGCGGCTCGCGGGCGTCGTCGTGCCGTTGACGGCGGGCTGGTCGGACGTCGGCGCATGGGACGCCGTGTGGGACATCAGCGCCAAAGACAGCGCGGGCAATGTCGCGCGCGGCCGCGTGCTGCTCGAAGGCGCGCGCGACACCTATGCACACTCGGAAGGACGGCTCGTCGCGTGCGTCGGCGTGACGGGCGTGGTGGTGATCGAAACGGCCGACGCCGTGCTGGTCGCCGCGAAAGACCGCGTGCAGGACGTCAAGGCCGTCGTCAACCGCCTGAATGCCGCGCAGCACACGGAAGCGAAAGTGCACCGGAAAGTGGAGCGGCCCTGGGGCTGCTACGACTCGATCGATCGCGGCGAACGTTTCCAGGTGAAGCGGATCGTCGTGAAGCCGGGCGGGCGGCTGTCGCTGCAGATGCATCACCATCGCGCGGAACACTGGATCGTCGTGCGCGGCACGGCGCGCGTGACGCGCGGCGATGACACGTTCCTGCTCACGGAGAACCAGTCGACCTATATTCCGCTCGGCGTGCAGCACCGCTTGGAAAATCCGGGCAAGACGCCGCTAGAGATCATCGAGGTGCAATCGGGCGGGTATCTCGGCGAGGACGATATCGTGCGCTTCGACGATCAATACGGGCGTGTAGGGTCTTGAAACGCAGGCCGCGGCCGCGTGGAGGCGGAACACGGCGAGTGCCCTGAAGATCTCCTGATACATCCATCTCAACTATCGGCAGCGGTGGTAACAAGCTGAGGCCGTATCACTGCCGGGGCGCTCGCCCCGGCAATTGAATCCTCTGCTGGGTTCTCATCAAGAGGAGCGACGACAACGCGTTACACGCCAATGCCTCGAGCCATCGCGAGGTTCAGTCGGCGTCACAGCGGCGCTTGCGAGGTTTGACGCAGACGCTGTCAGGTCCACGCATCCGATACATCTCCATAAGACGATAGAGCGTTACTCGCGAGATACCTAAATCGTTTGCTGCTTCACCATATCGCCCGCGATGCCGCAGCAATGCTTGTTCAATCGCCTTCCGCTCAGCATCTTCTCTCACTGAACTCAAAGATAAAGGTATTTGATCCGTGAGCAGTTCAAGATCCTTTGCACCGATTAACCGCCCCTCGGCCATCACCACTGCACGCCGGATACGATTTCCCAGTTCCCGGATATTGCCAGGCCACGTATGCCTGTACATTGCCTCGATGGCATCAGGCGCAAAACCCTGGATACGCCGGCCCGCACTCTTGCGAAGCTGACCCAGCTGATGATGAGCAAGCAGTTCAATGTCGTTACCTCGCTCCCGCAGAGGAGGCTCGACCACGCGCAACACGCAGAGCCGATGATAGAGATCCTCGCGAAACCTTCCTTCCGATACAGCTGCCTCTAGATCAACGTGGGTTGCGGAGATAATCCTTACATCGACGTCGATTGACTCAAATCCGCCAAGCCGCTCGATCTTGCGCTCCTGCAAAAAACGCAAGAGGCTCGCCTGGCTGTCAGCGGGAAGATCGCCGATTTCATCCAGGAACAATGTGCCGTGATTGGCCGATTCGACCCGGCCGATTTTGCGCTGGGTCGCGCCAGTGAATGCTCCACGTTCATACCCGAAGAGCTCGGACTGGACGAGGTCACGCGATATCGCACCACAATTGATGGCCACAAAAGGAGCATCCCGTCGCGAAGACCGGCGATGAATCGCCACTGCAGTCAGTTCTTTCCCTGTCCCGGACTCTCCCGCGATAAAGACAGGGGCATCCGTCGAAGCCATGCGTTTGATAGATCGAAACAGGGTTTGCATCGATTCACAGGCCCCCAGCATTTCGCCTTCCACAGCCTGATGTGCAAATTCCTCCCGGGATTCACCGGAAAGCGTCACCATTCCATGTGCATGACCGACGGCTCGCAGTGCTCTGTCAGGAATAACGGGTGTCGTCACGTAATCCGAGCAGTAGTCGCGTACCAGATGCCTCAGCGTGGCATGGGCCAGTTGTCCCGGCGAAACAATTGCAACCCAACCGGTATTCGGCATGGCCAGGCACGCCTCAAGCGAGTCGTACTCACCGGAAGGCAGACCAGCAGCCAGATCGAGCAGCCCACCCGCCGCCGGATTATTTTCTACCGCCCTTCTCAATTCCTTGCCCGACCGGACCTGACTGACATTCCAGTCGCGCCGCTCGAAAAATTCACGTAGTTCGGCGTCAGGCTTCGTCGAGAAATATATCAATCGCCGCGAGTTCATCATCTGCCCCTCTATGGTCGCGCGTGGGTCTCCTGATATCGAGAAGAACTGCTACAAACCACATTCTGGCTGCAATCCAATTGGCAAACGCAAATCACCGACGCCGTCCTGGCCTTCGCGCAAAGCGAACCTCGTATATCAGATAGCCCGCTTATCTTCCATTTCTTCGAAGAACAGAACCGGCTGTCAGCGCAGTGACAAAGCGATAATTCATTATGCGCTTACCACATGACCATCTGACGGAAGGGTCGCTACAACTACGAGCGGCAGGCTTTACGGATCGCGGTGCCTGCATTATGTATCGGCATAATCGCGAGGACCTTGAGGCTTCCGGCTGGTAAACCATGATTCGCCAATATCCACAGTCTGCTCTGGCATCGTTTTACGGATCGAGAGCAAATTCTTGTCGATATAACGGCAGCGATTCGTTATCTGACCACGGACGCCGACCAGTATCGTCTTGCGGTATTTAAAGACATCCACGACAGCCGACTACGTTAAAAAGCAATCAACTGCCCGCGTCGGTCGAAATTACACGGCATATCGATAACGCATTTAGTACAGTCCCGGCAGGACGCGATATCGAACGTTGCTTGTGTACGCACGGTAAAGCGCGTCATCGCTCAGGAGCCGTTCCTCCCGTGTGATTCTGCACGCCTGCAAGGCAAACTGGATTCCAAATACCAACAGATTCTGTCCGCCGAAGTTTGAAAGCAGGAAGCCGACGTCTTCGACGAGATAGCCCAGATACATCGGATGTCTCACGAAACGGTACGCGCCTGTAGAGACGACGCCGCGGTTCGCAGGCAATATCCCGAACGAGCGACGCAGCGAAGCCTTCGCAAACAGCTGCCAGCACATACCGGCAACCTGAAACGCCGCGCCCACCGCCTCCGGCACAATCTGGACACCGGGCCCGAGTTGAACCGCGAGAAAGTAGTACGTAGCGCCAATCGAACAGATGTAAGCGAACGGTGTCCAGTCTCGCCGGAGAGGAACACGGGAGAATAACGAAAGGCCCACCGTGAAGCATTGCGTGAGAACCAGTAACAATAATGTGGCGCGCCCAGGGTCGGCAAGCCAGTGCAGGAATGCTGCATAGCTGAAAATCCCCATCACCACAGCTGCGCATGCCCGCGCAGTGACTTCGTACAGCACATCCACCGTCCGGGGTAAAGCCGGGGGAACAATAGGTGCTGAACATCCCAGGGATTGCGCCCCCGAACTACTCGCTTCATCGACGATCGTGCTCATATCCCCTTGCCCCGAAAAGTCCTTGCATGCCATCAAAGACGTCCAAATTTCGATTGATCGGTTTGAAACAGGTCTTCCCGGTTACGGGCACAAACTGCACAGCTTGCAGCACAGCCATCCGGCAGTGAACCGTCGCGAAGGCAAGCAGTCGCTGCGGTGTCAACCTAACCGGTTATTTGCGTTCGCCATGTAGTTATCAATTATTTTCAGCATTCCTGATAAGTAGCTTTTTATGCTTTCCCGTTCTTCACTACCGAATGTGTCGGCAAACTCTGCAAGATTACGGTTGACCTCCTCGAAGCAGGCGCTAATCGTTGCACGACTGCCCGGAATGAAACGCAGCAGAATGCGCCGGCCATCGGTCGGGTCCGGCTCACGGGCTATCAGCCCTGCTCTTTCGAGGTTCTTCAGAGACGTCGTGATGCTACCCGGCGATAACCCCGTCAGCTTCGACAACCGGCCTGGCGTAACGGGCTGCACCTCGTCGAAATAGGCGACTTCGAGGCATTCCAGGTCTGTAACGCTCAGTCCCAGACGCTCAGCCACGAACTGGTTGAAAGCTGACAGCTTGACGCCCAGCATGAATCGCAACTTGACGACCTCCGCGTTCCGTTCCGCATATGTCATGGTTTGTCTCCAACCATTACTGCAAGGGCACTGCGCCATCTGCCTGGCCAGCCATCGTCGGCAGCAGCACGCGAAGGATCTGAATAAAAGCCGGACCCAGCAATATGAGCATCAGCGTCGGAAATATGCAGAATATGAGCGGAAACAGTAATTTGACCGCGATCTTCCCAGCCGCCTCTTCCGCCTTCAGCCGTCGCTTGAGCCGCAGATTATCCGAGTGCACGCGCAACGAATCGCCCATGCTGGTGCCGAAGCGCTCGGCCTGAATCAGCATGGAGACCAGCACGTCGATTTCCTCGACACCCGTGCGCATTGCCAGATTCCTGAGCGCCGTTTCCTTGCTCAATCCCGCTCTCAGTTCGAGCAGGAGAAGCTGGAGTTCAGCGCTCAGCGTCCGGCTCTTGAGGTCCATTTCATCGGCCACTTTCATCAGCGCCGCATCCAGCCCGAGGCCCGCTTCCACGCAGACCGTGAGCAGATCCAGCGCGTCGGGAAAGTCCTCGAATATGGTCCGCTGGCGCTGCTGCATCCGGCGCGCGAGCACCATATTGGGCAGGTAGTAACCGATTGCCGCAAGCATGAGCAGCAACAGTAAAAGCAGACGATTTTTTTCGTTCGAGAGATACGGGCCCGCTACTACAAGGCAGACAAGGGGCAGCCCGATCACGAGGACCGTCTTGGCCGCAAAGTAGATGCCGGGAGCGGACGCGCCCCGCCAGCCGGCATGCATGAACTTCTTGCGCAGCGCGGAATTTTCCCAACCTTCTTTGGGGATCGAAAGTTTTGCAATCGGCTTCGAAGCTTCCGCAATCTTCCTTACCCATTGAGCCTCCTCCCCGTCCGTCGCTGCTGCCGAATTCAGCTCGTCGCCGGTAAGCTTGCCGAGGCGGCGGTGGATCGAGTTCGGCATCAGCAGTGCCATCAGGCCGAATGAGAAAAGGGCGACGATTGCGAATACGGCAGCCAGCAATATGAGTTGTTCAGTTTTCATGGCGGGCATGGGATCGACCCATCCTCAAAGAATGGAAATGGCACGCTTTTCTTAAACATGGATATGGATGACTTTGCGCATCCAGATCATGCCGAACACCATCATGACGAGCGCCGCGCCAACCAGCTTGATGCCGGCCGGGTCGGTCCACAGAATCTGAAGGAAGCCCGGATTGATAATCGAAATCACGAACGCGACCACAAACGGCAAGGCGCCCAGCACCACCGCCGACAGCCGCCCTTCGGCCGACAGTACCCTGACCTTGCCGAGCAGCGCCAGCCGTGCCCGGATGATCTGGCTGATGTTGCCAAGTATTTCAGCAAGGTTGCCGCCGCTCTCACGCTGGATCAGCACTGCGATTACGAAATAGCGCAGGTCGCTAATCGGTATGCGGTTGGCAAGGCCGCCCAGTGCGTCATTGAGCGATACGCCAAAATTAATCTCGCCGAATGTCGTGCGAAACTCGCTGCCGATCGGCTCGGGCATTTCATCGCCCACCATGCCGAGCGCCGTCGAGAACGAATGTCCGGCCCGAAGCGACCGGCTGATCATGTCGGCAACCTCGGGCAGCTGTTGCTCGATCTGCTTCATCCGCTTCGCCTTCGCGCGCTGCACTCCGAATGGCGCAATCATGCCGGCAATCACGATGGCGGCAAGAAGCGGCAGCAGCGGCACGTAAATCACGCTGCCTGCGATCCAGACCACGAGTGGCGGCAACACGGTATAGGTGAGGAGCTTCCCCACCGACCAGTCCAGCCCGGACTGAACCAGCCAGCGGTCCACCACCTGGATGCGCGGCACCCACAGCAGCAGCCTGGTCAATAGCGGCGACGTACTCAATTCGCGTTGCTTGAGAATCGACATCGCCTCGTCATTACCGTGTCCGCCGGCGGACATCATGCGAATGCGGTTTTCGAGACGTTTAGCCTGACTGCTGTGCTTGCTTTGCCACCACAAATAGGTGGCCTCGATCAGCAGGATGATCGAGAAGAAAACCAGAATGACGAATCCATAATATAAGTAGTTCATTTCCAGATCCCTCTCTCTAGCGCAGCCGTGGCTAGCGCCCCGTGCTGTTTTCCCGCTCCATTCGTCATGCGCGGCTTATACCGGGTAGTGCTTCGACGGGTCGTACAGCGAATCGGGCACGGCCACACCAAATGCCTGGAGGCGCTCGGAGAATTTCGGCCGCACGCCCGTCGCGCAGAAATGCCCGCATACCTTCCCGTCCTTGTCGACTCCGGAGCGCTTGAAAGTGAAGATCTCCTGCATGTTGATAATGTCGCCTTCCATTCCGGTGATTTCCGAGATGCTGGTGATCTTGCGGCGCCCATCCGTCAGACGGGCGGCCTGGACGATGACACCGATCGCCGAACTGATCTGGTGGCGAGCGGACTTCTGCGGCAGATTCAGCCCAGCCATGCCGATCATGTTTTCGAGTCGCGTCAGCGCATCGCGCGGCGTGTTCGCGTGTATCGTTGCAAGCGAGCCTTCGTGGCCGGTGTTCATGGCTTGCAGCATGTCCAGCGCCTCCGCGCCGCGCACTTCGCCAAGGATGATGCGGTCCGGCCGCATCCGCAGTGCATTGCGCACCAGCGAGCGCTGGGTGATCTCGCCCTTGCCTTCGATGTTGGGCGGACGGGTTTCGAGCCGCAGCACGTGCACCTGGCGCAACTGAAGCTCGGCCGCGTCTTCGATCGTGACGATCCGCTCATCGGACGGAATGAAGCCCGACAGCACATTGAGCAGTGTCGTCTTGCCACTGCCCGTGCCGCCCGAAATCAGCACGTTCACCTTGGCGGCCGACAGCGCTTCGAGCACCTGCATCATGGGTGGCGTGACGCTTTGATACTCGATCAGGTCTTTCACGCTAAGCGGGTTGACGGCGAACCGGCGAATGGACATCAAGGGGCCGTCAATCGCCGATGGCGGAATGATCGCGTTCACGCGCGAGCCGTCGGGCAAACGTGCATCGACCATCGGGTTCGACTCATCGACGCGGCGGCCCACGCGCGACACGATCTTCTCGATCACTTTCATCAGATGCGCGTCGTCGTAAAACGTCACGTCGGTCAGTTCCAGCTTGCCTCGCCGCTCGACAAAAATCTGCTTGTACGTATTGACGAGAATGTCGGAGACGGTCGGGTCGGCCAGTAACGATTCGAGCGGGCCGAAGCCGAGCATTTCGTCACGCACGTCGCGCACGAGCTCCCGCCGCTCGGCCTCGTTGATCGGCACGTTGTCTTCTTCAACGATGCGCTGCACCAGTTGTGCCAGTTCATGCTGGATCTGTTCGGTCGAAAGACGCTGCAGCTTTTCAAGTTCGACGCGATCGATGATGGCCTGGTGGACGCTCCTCTTGAGTTCCTGATACGCGCGCCTCGCCATCCGGTTGCGGCTGAGGTCCTCATCCCGGGTGGATACACCAACCTGATCGAAAAACTGTTCACGCAACGTCAAGACGTTTTCCATTTTTTATCTCCTCGCTCACACCCGGCCCAGCGTCGGCCTGTTGAAGATCTTCTGCAAAATGCTGCCCCGTCCCGACTCGGGCTGCGGCGACAACGAGCGCACCAGTTCACAAAGGCCTTTGGCCACGCCGCTCGAGCGGGCGAGCCGCAGGATCGGCACGCCCTGATTGATCGACGCCGATACGGAAGCGCCGTCTTCCGGAATTACGGTGGCCACCCGCAGCCCCAATGCTTTTTCCAGTTCGGGTAGCCCTACCGGCCCTTTCTTTTCATAGCGATTCACCAGCACGCGTACTTTGTCGCCGCGATACCCGAGCGAGCGAAAGATATCGAGCAAACGCCGACCGCCACGCAGATACGGCAGGCTCAGTTGCAGCACCGGGAAAATGCAGTCGCTCTGGTCGAGCGCCGCGATGGATACATTGCTGATGCTCTGACCGATATCGAATATGACGAGATCGTATCGATGCCTCACCAGATTCAGGATGCGCTGCAGATGCTCGGGCTTGATTTCTTTCGCTTTCGCTGGATCGGGCGCACCGGCCAGCACATCGAAACCGTCGCTGATATGGGTCAGGCACGCATCGAGAAACGCGGGATCGAGCCGCTCGATCTGTGCACTCACGTCGGCCAGCGTCGCGGGCGGTGTCACTTCCGAGACGAGAAAAGCCGCTTCGCCGAACTGCTGGTTGAGATCGATCAGTAGTGCGCGCTTACCCGCGGTCGATGCCGCGAAGGCCAGGTTGGCGGCAAGGAACGACGTGCCGCTTCCGCCCTTGCAGGAAATGAATGAAATTACTCTGCCGTCACGTCGCGTGCCGTTCGACTTCATGGCGATGCGTTCGACGGCATGCCGCAAATCGTGTGGATCGGCGGGCCACGGCTGGACGTCGCGAACGCCCGCACGCATGGCACGGATAAGCAGCTCCGCGGACGGCGACGGCGTCAGCAACATGCAGGTCAGATCGGCATGCTTCGTCGCGATAGCCGACAGCGCGTCGAAGTCCTCTTGTGTCAATCGCGCACCGTCAAACATCAGCAGGTCGACGCCATCAAGCGCCTCCTGGTTCGTGCAGAGATCAGACAATCTCGCCGTCGACGTTCTGACGCGATGGTGGGAGTCTCCCGCCTCGACAATCTGCGCAATCGCGCCGGCATGCGCTGGATCGGATGAAATTATGAGGATGTCGATCATTTCACTCTTCCTGTCACGGGAGATGGCTTAGCTACAGGTGGGATTGGTCCCGCCCACGCTGTTCAGACTTTCTCTCGGCAACCTCGTCGAGAATGGCGGCATGGTCAGGTTAAATGGCACGAAAGGCACGACCGTATTGACGGCAACGTTGGTGATGGCAACCGTCACGGAAGTGCATGACGTGGCATCACAGCCCGCTGGCGCATATGTCACGGTTACGTTGGCAGGCTGCAGAATCGGCAACATGCTCCGCATATTCTTGATTACGGGATTGCTTGCCGACTGGCTGCTGTTGACGTCGCACACCACGGCCACGCGCGCGCCCATCCGCGTGGCTTCCCCTGCCGTGTTCCAGTAGAACAGCACGCGCCCCATCTCCATGATGCCGATCAGCAGCGTGAAGAACACCGTAGATATCAGGGCGAACTCGAGCGCGGCGACGCCACGCTGGCGACGCGCGCCAGGTAGACGATGGATATTGAGCCTTTTCATAGCACCTGCCTCATGACGCAACTGATGTCCCCGAAGACCAGGCCCCCGAGATTGAAGAACCCGGTGATCTGCGTGTACGGATAGCCGGTGACCTTGACCTGCACGAGATTGATCGTTTCGGCGGCCGGATTCGTTGGGACGTTCTTGAACTGTCCTGTGCACCCGGCGGTGTTCACCTGATCGCATACCACGACCATGCTCGTCTTCAGGCCATCGACAAGAGGCGAACCTGAACAGTCTGTCGTGCCATAGACGGCAAGACACTGGGCTTGCGCAACCGGATAGTCGGCGGCGTCGGTCGGGTCATACGCCGACAGCAGACGCGTCGAATCCCGTACCGACTTCACGATCGTGTTGTACTGATAGAACGCGTGACCAAACTCGGCGATGCCAAGCAGCAGCGTGATCAGCGGGACTGCCAGCAGCGCGAACTCGACGGCCACCGCGCCCTGCATTTTCCGGATCGACCTTCTTTGCCTGAGCATGACGATCCTCCTATTGAACCAGCACGGGCACCATCGGCCCGATACCGGCCGTCGTGCTTCCGGGAATGCCTTGAGTCGCGCAGGGCGTGGCCGGATCGGTCGCATCGCCGCGATACTCCAGGTAGATGGTGCCGTTCATGATTCCGTTGTTGTTCTTCTCCATCGGGTGAAGCATCAGGACGCAGGACCACGACAGGATCGGCGCCTGCTGACTGCCCTGCAGCGCGGTACAGTCGACCATCGGAACCAGTGCGAGTCTACGGTCGGCACCATTCACGTAGTCGCTCTGCGATTGGGTGTTTCCCTGCACGCTGAGGCCTCCCTGATACGGCGTGTGACTCGGGCGCCGGTTGTCGCGGAAGTCCGGAAACGCATTACCGTTCGGGATGATGCTGCCGATGTTCTTCGTCGGCCAGTACGAGTAGCCCGTGAAGTCCGAGACGCCGGAGGGATTCGGCGGGCCGTTGTAGGGGTTCTGGTAAATCCCGAAACGGGTGTTCCAGGCTGAATCCATGCTTTGCACGTTGCCCGTCTTGCCGACCTGCGTGCCGAGCGTCGGCAACGTGCATTGTCCCGAGCCCGTCAACATGGCTTTCATGTCGGGCACATTGTTGGCACCAGGGTAAGCGACCCACATGAAGTTGCCCGTCATTTGCCCGTCTGAACCCACCTTGCTCGGAATCCAGTCCCCCGTGTTGTACGGGGTGCCTGCGGGCGCTTTGCAGACGGCCACGGGCAGCGCGCAAGTGGTCTGCGACTGCGTAGTCGATGCAACCGCCGTGGCCGCGACGGCCGACGTGCCGAGCGTGGCGTTGACTACCTGCATGAACCAGTTGGCGATGCCCGTGCGGCTCAGCGTACAGCGGACGTAGCCAATGCCCGGTACGTCCGCCGCCGTGAACTGGTCCTTGGTCAGATAGGGGCCAGCAAACTGCTTGCTGAACGTGACGTTGCTGTTGGTGCTGAGCGCGACGTTCTCGCTCTGCAGTACTACACGGTTGATCGATCCAACCGTCATGCCCGCAGCTTCGGGGGCGGCAAGCGAGACCGCCTTCGTCAGGTCGCGCGCCGCTGCCAGAGCGCACGCATCCGCCGCGTTGGACAGTTCGGTTTTCGCGACGTACAGCTTGCCCAGATCGAGCGCAATACCGGCGAAGGCGACAAGCACCGCAAGCGTGAGTGCGACGATGATCGCCACGACGCCGCGCTCGCCGCGACGAGCGGCACCGTACTTACCCGAATGATTGACGCGTCGCATGACGATCTCCCGTGCATGTCCCCGTTACTGGCCGCCGCCCGGCGTTCCGCTGCCCACGCCGATGACGAATGCGTTCGGCGACGGCGTCGGCGCGCGGAAGGACTTGTCGTAGCTGTCCATCGCCGAAGCGGCGGCCGTGCCATCGATGCCGGATGTCGACTGTGCGTGTTCAGCCGCATGCGGATCGATGATCTGAGCCTGGGTGACGGCCCTGAGCGCCTCGCCCATGTGCTTGTCCCAGATCGGCGTGCTGGACATGCATCCAGCCAGCGCGCCGCATACCGACACCGCGAGCGCTGCCTGGCGCGCGAAAACAATGTGTGCGAGTTTCATCAGATTCCCCTTGGCGTGACTTCAGTGGTCCAGCGCATGGCGTGAAGCATCGGTGTTCGCGACGTCCTGCCGTCCCTCGCCTGCAGCGATCCGGCGGGCGGCGCTCTCGATGCGCGCAATCCGTGCTGCCTGTTCGTCCGTCACCGGATTGAGCACGACGGGTTGCGCCGACGGCTCGGCCTTCTGCGGCGGCGTTGCATTACCGGACGCGGCCGGCTGCGCCGGCGCGCTCGACGTGGCTTGCGTGCCGTGCGCCGGCAGTGCATTCGACACGGGTACGGCGGGCGCCTGAGGTGCGGGTGCGGGAACAGGTGCCGGCGCTGGCGCACTACCCGGCTCAGCCCCGGCGGGCGCGGCGGAATACTTGCCATGGCGGCCTTCCATATTCCCCGTCGCATAGACGTCAGCTTCATTCGGTTGCGAGAAGCTGTCTGTGGGCAGTGGCAGGTTCGCGGTTTGCAGCGGCTTCACGAGGTGCGGCGTGATGATGAACACGAGTTCCGTCAGGTCCTGCTGGAACGAGGTGCTACGCATCAGCGCGCCGAGAACAGGCACTTCGCCAAGACCCGGGATGGCTTTCAGCGCACCCGTCACGTTGCTGCTCAGCAGTCCGCCGATCGCAAACGACT
This sequence comes from Paraburkholderia bengalensis, assembly GCF_037126505.1. Classification (NCBI taxonomy): domain Bacteria; kingdom Pseudomonadati; phylum Pseudomonadota; class Betaproteobacteria; order Burkholderiales; family Burkholderiaceae; genus Paraburkholderia; species Paraburkholderia bengalensis. Next base: position 45,814 of record NZ_JACFYJ010000007.1, on the reverse strand, counting down.
CGCCGTCGTGCATCTGCACGGTCGTCGACGCCCGACGGGTGTTGATGAGCGGCAGGATCGAAACACCCGACAAGCCCGAAGCCGAGACCGCGACACCCGTGGGTGAGAGTTCCGACACTTCAGGCGCCACCTTCAGACTGATGCGCCCTCCCGCCAGCACAGTCGGCGTGAACCTGAGCCCGACGCCGAACTCTTCTTCCTGCAGCGTGATGCTCGACACGCCGTTGCCGCTGCTTTGCGGAATGGGAATGAAGATCTTGCCGCCCGAGAGAAACGTGGCTTCCTGACCGCTGATCGTGACGAGGTTCGGTTCCGCAAGAATCTTGATCAGGTTGTCGGTCTTCTGCGCATCGAGGGCGAGATTGAACGGACGGTTGTTGGCCTTGCTGACGGCGATCGCGCTGGTCACGCCGGCAAGCAGGTTGCTCACGAGAGCCCCCGTCCACGAGCCGAAGCCGCCCTGGATATTCAACGCCGAGCCCAACTGGTTGATCAGTGTCTTCGCCACTTCCGCCACCTTGACTTCGAGCATCACCTGCTGCGGCGAGTCGACGGTCATCATGTTGATCACCGTGGCCGCCTTGCTGGTGCTCGAACTCTGCTGGCTCACGCTCGCCGTCCCGTTGCCCGAATTCGACGAGGCCGCCTGCTGTTGCTGCGTGGGTTGCGAGTCCGCGAAGGCCTGCGCGATCTGCATGGCCTGCTGCGCGGCGGGGCCGCTCGACACGCGGCCGCCCATCACCAGGTTGCCGGCCGCCGTCGAAACGTGGATACCCCGCTCTTCGGGCATCAGCTGCCGAAGCGCCTGCTGCAAGCCTCCGGCGTCGACATTGACAATCACATTGATCATCTGGCAAGAGCCGCTCTTGCCCTGCACGATCATGTTGGTCGTGCCGACCGTCATCCCGACGACGTAGAGCGTGCGCGGCGACACCAGCGCGGCCTGTGCAACAACGGGGTTGCCGAGCGTGCGGTTGCGCGTCGGTTCGGCAAGCGGGACGAGCACCGATTTGCCCACCGGCACGGCAACGGTGGTTTCATCGCGGATCTCCCCCGTACAGCTCGGGCCGCGCAACGGGATGGGCCCGCTCATCGCCGCTGCCGCCGCCGGCACGGGTGCCATCGCCATCATCATGGGCGCTGCGCCGCGCGCAGCAGGCAACGGTGGCGCCGCCCCGCGCTTCGCGAGCGCCGGATTGTCGACCGCTTCCTGCGCCTGAGTGTTCTGCATGCCGATCAGCCCGAAGCAAAGCATCACGGCAAGCGCCTTGCGGCCCAGTGTGCAGCGGTGCTGCTTGCTAGCGCGCGAAAGTTCCGGTTTCGTTTTCATTTGGTCATGCCCCCGTTACCCGATGTTTGCAGGTTCAAACCTGCACTCCTGCCTTGTTGTTGCCAGCCGCGGCGAGCCGGTCAGAACGGCCGCAACCGGTCTAGAAACATTCGACACTGCCCAGCACACCCGACAGCACACCGATGCAGTCACGCGGCGAAGCCGGGTGCGCCGCATAGTGCGCCCGCACGGGGCGCACGGGCGCCGACGCGGCCACGGGGGCTTGCGTGCCTAGAAGCGTGAATTTGGTCGCGCCCGACGTCGGCAGCGTTGCTGTGTCGACCTGGTTGCGCAGCACGAGCGACAACGTCCCCACACTGCGCGCCAGATCCAGCTTCTCGGCCTGTTCAGGCGTGACTTCGAGCGTGACGGCGTTGACCACCTTGGGCTTGGTTTCGTCGCGGCCGACTTCCTGCGCGACGGCCAGCACGAGGATCTTCTCCAGCACGATCTTCGAAATGCTCTCGTCCTTGTTCGCGCTCTTCTCGCCGCCCTTGTCCTGCTGCGTGCTGACGATGATGTCGACGTAGTTGCCCGGCAGCGCGAAGCCCGCGACGCCGATCACATCGTTGACACGCACGGTGATGGCGCGGCGCCCTTCGCCGATCACAGCGGAAAGACCGCCCATGGTGCCCACCGGGCTCAGCTTGCCCTCAAGGATCGGCTCGCCACGCAGCACGCTGTTTTTCATCACGCGCCCATCGAGCGTCTGGCCATCGGTGAAGGCGCCGGGCGGTACGCTGCCCGACGGCCAGTCGACCATCTTGATGAATTCGGGATTCAGCCGTTGCCCGAGATTGATATCGATGGCCGCGACGGCAACCTTGGCCGTCATGCCCGACGACCTGTCCATCAGCCAGCGCGATGCCATTGCCACCGCGGCGAGCCCGGCAACCGCGGCAACCAGCAACATCACCAACGCACGAATGTTTTTCATGACAGCTCTCCCTGATGCGTGACCTGTTTTCTGACTAGGGTTTCCGGCCGCTTAACCGGTCCATTAACCGGCCGCTGATTTTTTTGCGCTTCGCTCAGCGGCACCTTGCTGTTGCGGTGGTGGCGTGTCGTGCTCGCCGACCACCGCGAAGTACGCGTTCCACGCGCGCAGAAGACTCAGCGCGTCCGCGATGGGCGCCTGATCCTGGTACTTCGCATTGGCGAGCACGATGCGCAGAAGGTCGCCCGGATAACACGCGAGCAACGGCCGGCCCGACGTCATGTGCAGGTGATGCACAAGGTATTCGAAGGCATCATCGTCGGAGACCACGCGCAACTCTTCGCAGCGGCGTTCGTACACGGCGCGGTACTCGGCGACGTCGAGCGCACCGACGTAGAGCTTGCAGCCGAGGCGCCGGAAGAAGGCCTCATCGCCCAGATCGGCCGGCGAGAAGTTGCTGGAAAACGCCACCCAGACGTCGAAGGGCAGTGAGAAGCGCAAACCTGTATGCAAGGTCAGCATGTCGCGGCCGCGATCGAACGGCACGATCCAGCGGTTGAGCAGTTCAGCTGGCTCTACACGCTGACGGCCGAGGTCGTCGACCACATAAAGACCGCCATTGGCCTTCACGTGCGGCGGCGCCTGATAGAAGCCGCTGGTTGCGTCGTAGCGCAACTCGAGCATGTCGAGCGTGAGCTCGCCGCCCGACAGCACCGTGGGCCGCCGGCAGATCTGCCAGCGCGCATCGGCGGGCGCACTCAACGCGCCGTCGTGCGGAGCCATCGTGACGGGCTCGTGAATCAGCGGGTCGAAAATCTGGATGACTTCGTTCTCGACGGCAACGGCATACGGCACCGCGACGCGGCCAGGCAGCAGATTGCCCAACCGTTCGGCAAGCGAAGTTTTCCCGCTACCCGGCGGCCCGAAAAAGATCACCGGTTTGCCGCTATTGACTGCGCCGCCAATGTCGTCGAGCAGCGAAGTGCGGACCGTCAGCCCCGCGAAGGCCGCGCGCACCTGCGCGTACGTCACGTGCATTTGCCGCACGGATTGCCGTTTCAGGGCCGCTTCATAGTCGGCGAGCGACACGGGTGCGGGACCGGCATAACGGCAGCGGTTCATGAATTCGGCCGCACGCTGACGGCCGCCGTCCGTCAGTTGGAGCTCGACATCGAGGTCGCTGGCGCCACGCCGGACGATTTCGAGAATCCGTTCCCGCACGCCGAACGCCACGACGCTGTCGAGCACGCTGGCGCCGAGCTTGAGCCGCTGCACCAGTTGCGAGAGCGACACCTTGCCCATCACGAAGGCGGATTTGGCGACGAGTTCGAGAAGGAAAGTCTGTTCCAGGCCCGTTTCAGCGATGGTCCGCGGCGCGCGCGCCAGCAGGCTCGTTCCCGCCGGGTCCGCGTCTGACCGTGCGCGACTTGCGTCGTAGAGACGCGTCACGTCGGCCGACGCTTGCGGCGCCGTTGGTTGTTCGTCTTTCACGTTGTACCCCCGAATTGGTCCTGCGCATTGCGCGAAGTCTTTTCCGTCTGCCACAGGCTCTACTGTCTTTTCTTGCTCTTGCCCCTCGACGGTGGGCTCTCTTTTTGGATTGAAACCGGCTGCGCACTAACCGATGCTCTGCCCCGTGTGCAGGACCATGATGCCAAGCGTGCCCAGGACAATCGCCACGCCATACGGCAGTGACCCGACAGAAGGCAATGCCGCGTCCTTTGGAGTTTCAGACAGTCTGCTGCCCAGCCCTCTGCCTGAGAGCAGGATGGCCAGCATGTTGGTGCCCGTCGACTTCAACGCGCGCCTCGACACGACCACCGCAAGCGCCCAGATGCCGCCGACGACGCAGGTCACCAGCACGATCTCGAGCGCCAGGTCCGGCCCGACGAAAGCGCCTACCATCGCCATCAGCTTCACGTCGCCTGCGCCCATGCCGCGCAGCATATAGAGCGGAAGAAACAGGCCCCCGCCCGTCAGTAGTCCGAGCCCCCACGCCGTGTACCCCAGAGCCGCACCGTGCTGCCACCACTGCACGGCGAGCGCCAGTGCCAGGCCCGTCAGCACCAGCCAGTTAGGAATACGACGCGAATAAAGATCTGATCCCGCTGCCACCGCCAGTAACATCAGCAGACACGCGCCGACTGGAAATTCGAAAGCGTTCATGGCATTTCCCCCGTTTTCATTTCGGCGTTTTTTAGGAAAGAGCAGCCCTGAATCAGGCAAGGACTGCTCTTTCGATGCACCGTCAATACTGCGACTTCCCGATGACCAGTCGAGCGGCCTTTACGCCGGGTTGGCCGCGAGCAGCTTGCCGCTGATGTAGTTGAACGTAGAGCTAAGCTGAGTACCCAGACCCGTGGCAGCCACGATGATGCCGCACGCAACCAGCGAAGCCAGCAGACCATATTCAATCGCCGTCACACCATCTTCTTCGCGGGCAAAGGCACGGATCAGGTCGAGAGTTTTTTGCATTTTGAAGCTCCTCAAAATTAAGTTGATTTACTCAGGTACGCTAAACATGCCCGCTGCGGGACCGGACATTGGTGACGGCTGCAGACCGCACAGCCGGAGTTGGCCTGGACTACCGGTTCGGAGCTGGAGCGCGTTGTTCTGATTCGCCGCGCTCCAGCCCGCCCCTCCCCAACGCCACTTTCTTCGGGCACTGCGATGCCGGTCCAGACTGACATCGCAGTGCCCTGAACTTCGCACGATCGGCAGTGAAGACCGGACGTATCGAAGTTTTCCAGTGCCACAGAACGACCCCCGGCAGCTTTCCTGTGGCACCTGAAATCGGGACGCTGTTACTGCGCAATCATGTGCGTCGCCGGTGCGGGACATATAGCGAGAGCGATGCCACCCAGGCCGTGAGCCTTGCTGGCATTAGTTCGTTTAGCCAAAAGAACGATGTGTTCAAGCGACCGCGACGCCAAATGTTTCAGAAGTGAAAATTGTCAAAACCGTTTCAATCGTGAACGGCGCAGTTGCGAATGTGGGGAGGCGAACAGAAAAGGTCTGAGGAAAGCCTTGGACCGACCGGTGCGAGATGATTCGCAACGAGCAAATTCAAGCATTTGCGGGCCAGGGACACGCACGTAAGGCATAGGAGGTCACGCCCGGACAGCGAGACATAACCGATGCTGTCGCGTCACATATTGTTACAACCTTGATACGCAGATTTTTCACGTCAGACGATTTTCGCATTCGAGTCAATTTCCCACATTGAGTAAATCGTACCGACTGGAGGCGCCGGTAGCGCTTCCACTGGGCATCAGCACTGGTGATTTCACGGATAAACGCGAGGGATTTCGCCCTTTGTCGGCACGCCGAAGCAAGTCCGTCACATTTTGTTACAGGGCTGATACGGAAGAGGTAATCATTACCCCCCAGAGGAGGAGTTCACGTCGAAGCCCGGACGAAATTACTGGAACGTTTATATAGCGCGATCGTCTGCGAGTGGCCTGGTCCGCATAACCTGGTGGGGCGCCAATCGCGCACTCGCAACGTGAGGACATTCTTCAGGTGCTTGCGCAGCCACAACATGGTCCGTAGGCCGGGAGGGGGCTTCTGCGGCCTCGCCGATGGGGGAAGCGAGCCAAACAGGGAGCGCCCGCCTACCGACCGATATACCTACCGGACCCCTTGGAAGCCTGCGAAGAAGCTGATCGGCAGGGCGGACCATTACGTCGTGACGGCCTGAAATATCCCCCGCGTGCCGTGCATGGATGACGATGGCGCGGGCAACGCGGCGGACGGCTGCGTGCGGGTCGAAGGCGCCAGCGACACGGATGCGCACCTAGGCGGATGGCGCGCCGTACGCATCGGCGTGACGCGCGTGGCGGTGATCGACACGGCCGACGCAGCGCTGAATCGCCGCGAGCGACTGCGTGCAGGAACGTCAAGACCGTCGCGGACGGCCGGAACGTCTCGCAGCGAGCCGGAAAATCCGCGCAAGACGCCGCTCGAGATCATCGAGGTGCGATCGGGCGTGTATCTCGGCGAGGACGATATCGTGCGCTTCGACGATCAATACGGGCGTGCGGACGCGTAATGCAATGGCGTGAGTTTCAGTTTCAGGCCGCGTCTAACGCCGGATGTCGGGCCGCGCCCGCCGTTGCTTCGACGCGGAACACAGCAACAGCCTCGCGCAGCACCACGGCCTGCGCTTCGAGCGATTTCGCGGCTGCCGCGGCCTGTTCGACGAGCGCCGCGTTCTGCTGCGTCACTTCGTCGATCTGGCCGATCGCCTTGTTGATCTGCTCGATGCCGTCGCTCTGTTCGTGCGCGGCGCCTTCGATCTCCGTCATGATGCCCGTCACGCGCTGCACGGAGTTCATCGCCTCTTCCATCGTCTTGCGCGCGTCGGCGACGAGCGACGCGCCCTGCGCGACCTGCGCCGTCGAATCGCCGATCAGATCGCGAATCTCCTTCGCCGCCGCGCCCGAGCGCTGGGCGAGCGCGCGCACCTCCGAAGCGACCACGGCAAAACCGCGCCCCTGCTCGCCCGCGCGCGCCGCCTCGACGGCCGCGTTCAGCGCGAGGATGTTGGTCTGGAACGCGATGCCCTCGATGATGCCGATGATCTCGCCCACTTTGCGCGACGATGCCGTGATGCCGTCCATCGTCTGCGTCACGCGCGTGACGACATCGCTGCCGCGCACGACCGTCTCCAGCGCGCCTTGTGCGAGACGGCTCGCCATCTTGGCGTTGTCAGTGTTCTGCTTGACGGTCGCCGACAGCTCTTCCATGCTCGCCGCCGTTTCCTGAAGCGCGGCGGCTTGCTGCTCGGTGCGGCTCGACAGATCCGCGTTACCGGCGGCGATTTCGTTCGCGCCGAGCGTGATCGAGTGCGTGCTGCCGCGCACTTTCGACACCGTGTCGACCAGCCCATCGCGCATGTGCAACAGCGCCTGCAGCAGTTGCCCCATTTCGTTGCGCGAGCGGACCTTGACGTCCGTCGTCAGGTCGCCTTCGGCCATGCTTCGGAAATGGCGGATGGTCTGGTTCACCGGCTTCACGACGGCTGCCGACAGTCCCACGCGCGCGATCGCGCCCACAATCAAGGCGGCCACGCCGATCGCGATGAACAGGCCCGTCGAGATCATGAAGCGCTTTTTCAGCTGCTCCGACTGAAGCTGGCGATTGCCGGCCTGCGCGTGCTGGAGCGCGTCAATCGCTTTCGCGTAGATCCGGTAGTAGCGGTCGGCTGTCTCGCCCTGAATCGTGCGGAACGTATTGAAGTCGTTGTCGATGAGCGCCTTGTGTTCCGGCTCGATCGCCTGGTCGACGAGCGCGGTGCGTGCCTGCGCGACCGTCTGCGCGAGCTTGCGCTCTTCGTCGCTGCCAAAAGGGCTCGCCATGTAAGTGCGGAAATCCTCGTTCGACGATTCGAGCACCTTGTGCGCGGCCGCGAGCAGCCCGTCCGTTTCCTTGCCGACGCTAAAGAGCGTCTCGTAGCTGCCGAGCGCGAGGCGCACCTGCAGGAGCTTCTCGGAACTCGACGTCAGCGCGTGCATCGCCGACGAACTTTGCTGCACGTTCTCCAGGCCGTCGCTCGTGAATTTCAGCGCGCCCCAGCCGACTCCGATCACGGTCAAAAGAAACGCCGCAAAAATGGCGATGACCAGCGTCAGCCCTTGTCGGATGGTGAGGTTGTTGAGCATGGAAAGTCCGTCGCGTGCAGTCGGCCGGCCGGGATGGCGACCCCATCGATGGCTAACGGCAACGGGTTGCGAACTCCGAATAGGGACAATCCATGATGCGACATGTGGGATGCAGCTGAATGAGAGATGCCGGACGGCGCGAGCGTCAACCCGTCCGGGCGCGCTGCGTTTCATTTGTATAATCCACCGTTTGCTTTCCGGCACCCACTTTCATGCTCAGTTTCGCGCTAGGTTTCATCGTTTCATTGTTGATCACGCTCGTGATCGTGCGATACGCGCATCTGCATGAAACGTTTGCGGACTCGGATCTGGCCGGCGTGCAGAAATTCCATGTGCGCCCGGTGCCGCGCATCGGGGGAACGGGAATTCTTGCCGGACTGATCGCGTCGGCGATCCAGCTTTACGGCGCCTACCCGGGTGTGTCGGCGGGCATTTTGGGCATCGTCGCGTGCGGCATGCCGGCATTTGCATCCGGTCTCATCGAAGACCTGACGAAAAAGGTGTCGCCTCTGGCACGCCTGATCTGCACGATGATCGCTGCCGCCCTCGCCTATTTCGTGCTGGGCATTGCCGTCACGCGCATCAGCGTGCCGCCGCTCGATTTTCTGTTGTCCTACGCGGCCATTTCCTGCGCCGTCACGGTGCTGGCCGTCGCCGCGCTGGCAAACGCGATCAATATCATCGACGGCTTCAACGGCCTCGCATCGATGGTCGCGTTCATGATGTTCGCCTCAATGGCCTATGTCGCGTTCCAGGTCCATGATCCCATTGTGTTGTCGGCGTCGCTCATCATGATGGGCGCGGTGATGGGTTTCTTCATCTGGAACTTCCCTGCGGGCCTGATCTTTCTCGGCGACGGCGGCGCGTATTTCATCGGCTTCATGCTCGGCGAACTGTCGATCATGCTCGTGATGCGCAACCGCGATGTGTCGGCGTGGTATCCCGTGCTGCTCTTCATGTACCCGATCTTCGAGACGTGCTTCTCGATCTACCGGAAGAAATTCATTCGTGGCATGTCGCCTGGGATTCCCGACGGCGTACATCTGCACATGCTCGTCTACAAGCGGTTGATGCGATGGGCCGTCGGGGCGCGTACGGCGCGCGAGTTGACGCGGCGCAATTCGCTGACGTCGCCGTATCTCTGGCTGCTATGCCTGATCGCCGTGGTGCCCGCGACGCTGTTCTGGCGGCATACGCTGCATCTGTTCTGCTTCGTCGTGGTGTTTGCGCTGACGTATGTGTGGCTCTACGTGAGCATCGTGCGGTTCAAGGCGCCGCGGTGGCTGGTGGTAAGGAAGGGACGGCATTCGTGATGCCGTCGTCAATGGCAAACACGCGCCATTCGTGACGGACGGTTCGAACCAGTCTCTACGGCAACAGACATGAAAAAAGGCGCCTGGGCGCCTTTTTTCGTTACATGGAAGCCCGTTTGCCAACTGGCGGCGGCACGCTGCGCAGCGGCGGTGCGGCCAGCGTCGGCTGATATTCGCCGACCCAGCGACGCAGATCGCGCCGCACCTCGTCGTCGGTCAGCACGCGATGTTGCATCAGCCACGGCAGCAGTTCGTCGAGCAGATTGTCGGGCACCTCGCGCGCCTGCGCGATGCGCAGTTTCGGATGCGGCGTGCGCGTGGTCGTTTCGTCGTCGGCGAGCAATTCTTCATACAGCTTCTCGCCGGGACGCAGTCCTGTGAACTCGATACGGATCTGCTCTTCGGTGAAGCCATAGAGCCGGATCAGATCGCGCGCCAGATCGACGATCTTCATCGGCTCGCCCATGTCGAGAATGAAGATTTCGCCGCCGTGACCCATGCTCGACGCCTGCAACACCAATTGCGATGCTTCGGGAATCGTCATGAAAAAGCGCGTGATTTCCGGGTGCGTGACCGTGACGGGACCGCCCTTCGCAATCTGCTGCTGGAACTTCGGAATCACGCTGCCCGCGCTGCCGAGCACGTTGCCGAAGCGCACTGTCTCGAACTGCGTGCGTGCGCTCGTCTGCTGCAGCGCCTGGCAGGCCATTTCGGCCAGACGCTTGGTCGCGCCCATCACGTTGGTGGGATTGACCGCCTTGTCGGTCGAAATCAGCACGAAGCGCCTCACGTCGTGGCGAATCGCGGCGCGCGCCACCCGGTACGTCCCGAGCACGTTGTTGCGCACGGCTTGCCAGGCGTTCTGCTCCTCCATCAGCGGCACGTGCTTGTAAGCGGCCGCATGGTAGACGATGTGCGGCGTAAAGCGCGCCATCACCTGATCGAGCAGCAAGGAATCTTTGGCGTCACCGATCACGGGCACGATCGACAGCCCCGGAAAGCGTTCGTGCAGTTCTTCCACGAGCCGGTACATCGCGTATTCGGAGATATCGAAAGCGATCAGTTGCGCGGGCTCGAAACGCAGGATCTGACGGCACAATTCGGAGCCGATCGAGCCGCCCGCGCCCGTCACCATCACGACACGCGCATGCAGCAGCGCTTCGACGTGCGGCGTGTCGATATGCACCGGCTCGCGGCCGAGCAGATCTTCGAGGTCGATGTGACGCACGCGCGACAGCGACGCCTGGCCTTCGCCGACGTCCGTCAGCGCCGGCAGCACCATCGCCCGCACGCCGGCACGCACGCACAGCGTGGCCGCGCGGCGCTGCTGCTCGACGGGCGCCGACGGAATCGCGATGATCGCGTACTCGGTCTTCATCGCCTCGGCGATCTCCGGCAGCTTGCTGATCGGGCCGAGCACCTTGTAGCCGTAGATCTCGCGGCCCTGCTTCGACTCGTCGTCGTCGAGCAGGCCGATCAGCCGCCATTCGCTCGAGCGCGACAGCTCGCGCGCGAGCATCGCGCCCGCCGTACCCGCGCCGATCACGATGACCGGCTTGCCTTGCGCGACCAGCCCGCCATACAGATAGAACTCCTTGCCGGCGCGATAGAGCGCGCGCGAGCCGCCCATCGCGAGAAACAGCAGCAGCGGCGAGACGAGCAGCACCGAGCGCGGCACGATCGGCACGGGCTGGATCATCACGGCGAGAATCATCGACAGCAGCGCGCCCGTCGCGACGGCCTTCGAAATGCGCATCAGGTCCGGCAGACTCGCAAACACCCACAGGCCGCGATACAGCCCGAAGATGCGAAACATCATCCCGTAGACGGGCAGCACCCACATGAGCGCGCGCAGTGCGCCTTCGCGGAACTCGACGGGCACGACGCCGTTGAAGCGGATCACATAGGCGACGAGCCACACGGTCGCGACCGCGGCAAGGTCGAAAAGGAAAGCGCTGAAGGATAGCCAGCTGGCTTTGGTTCTGAACATCAGCGTCATACCTCGGATTGTTCGGACAGTGTTGACTGGAACCGGCGCCAGCGCAGATCGATGAACCTTCCGATCACGATCAGCATGACAGCCCATCCGGCGACAAGGGTCCATTGGGCGACCATGGAACGGCCGAGCGCAAACAGAGCAAGACCTATACCGACGACCATCACTGCGTACCACGCCCACGCAGTGCCTGCGTGGCCGACTCCCGAGCGCACCATGCGCTGATAGTAGTGCTCGCGATGCGCTTGCCAAAACTTTTCGCCGCGCGCGAGGCGTCGCGCGAGTGTCACCGACGCATCGCCGATGAACGGCGCAAATACCAGCGCCGGAAACCACACGGGCCACGCGCCGCCGCGCCACCCCCAGTAACCGAGCGCGCCCGCCAGATAGCCCAGCGGTATCGATCCCGCATCGCCTAGGAAGATCCGCGCAGGATGAAAATTGAAGAACAGAAAGCCCAGCGACGCGCCCGCGATCGCGACGCAAGCCAGCCCCAGCTCGGGCATCGGGTTGCTGCCCGACAAGGCGGCAATTGCGTAACCCGAGAAACCGAACAGCGCCATGCCGCCCGCGAGACCGTCCGCCCCATCCATGAAATTGTAAAGATTGACCAGCCATATCATCAAGAAGACGAGCACGCAGAGCAGCCACCAGGGCGCATCGGCGGGAAACAGCGCGACGAATGCGGCCACGGCGAGCAGATGCGCGGCAAACCGCACGCGCGCAGGCAATCCGCGGCGGTCGTCGACTTGCGAGACGGCCGCGAGGAACGCCGCCGCCAGCGCGGCGAACCATAGCGACGGCGCGACGAGCAGCATCGCCACCACGGTCACGGGCACGATGCCCCAGCCGCCGACGCGCGGCGTCGGCCGCACGTGCAGCGAGCGGTCGTTCGGAATGTCGGTGGCGAGGCGCCAGGCGAGGCCTGTTTTCAATAGCGTGTGCAGGATGGCCGCGCACACGCCGACGGCCAGGACGCCCACGACGGGCACCGTGCTCCACATCACCATCAATGAGGATTTCATTTTTATTTGTGGGTTGAATGGATCGAACGATACCAGTCGGCGGTCGCCGACAGGCCTTCGTCGGTCGAAAACGGCGGCTGCCATCCGAGCGTTTGGCGGATATGCGACGTGTCGACCTGCAAATTGCCGATCAGCCGGTCGACCTGCGCCGAGCGTCCCGTCAGGCGCCCGACCGTCCGCAGCCAGCTGGCGGGGACGGGCAGCATCCGCGACGGCTTGCCAAGATGCCGGGCGAGCGAGCGCACCAGTTCCGCGACGGTGGGCGCGACGCCGTCCGCGACATGGAAACACTGGCGCGACGCGCGCGGATCGGTCACGCAGTGAACCAGCGCATCGGCCAGATTGCGCACATACACCATGCTGCGGCGCGCCTCGACGGCACCGAGCGGCAGCGGCACGCCGCGCCAGACGGCGTCCATCAGGCGCAGGAAATTGGCGCGCACGCCGGGTCCGTACACCAGCGGCGGCCGGACGATCACGATGTCGAGCCCGGATTCGTCGCCCAGGCGCACGAGCGCCTCTTCGGCGGCCCGCTTCGAGCGGCCGTACGCATCTTCGGGCTGGGCGCGATTGTCTTCGCGAAGCGGCTGCCCATTGTCCTGCTCCGCGACCGCCTTGATGCTGCTCACGAACACGAATCGCCGCACGCCATGCTGCCGCGCAGCCGCCGCGAGGCGCAGCGTGCCGTCGACATTGGTCGCGCGAAACGCGGCGTCGGGGTCGGGCGTGTCGTCGTTCATCACGTGCACGCGTGCCGCGAGATGAACGACGCAATCGGCATCGAGGCTGGCGGGCCAGGCGTTCATCGCGTTGACGTAGTCCGCGCCCGGCTCGACCCACTCCGTCACGCCGTCGATACAGCCTCCCGGCCGGCGTACAAGACCCGTCACGCGATGCCCGGCGTCGATCAGCGCGCGGCACAACGCACGCCCGACAAAGCCGTTCGCCCCGCTCACGATCACATGACTCATAGCCACTTCCAGCCGAAGCGGTTGAAGAACTTGAACGCCGATGCGGCGAACATGCGGATGTGCGCGGAGCCCTTGCGCGCGGCGCCGCCGCCGTGGTGAAGCACGCGCACGCTCGGCGCATAGACGACGCGCGCCACTTCGTGCGTACGCAGGCTCAGGTCGTAGTCCTCGAAGTAGAGGAAATAGCGCGGATCGAAGCCCGCGAGTCTTTTTAGCACGTTCGTTCGAAACAGCATGAAGCAGCCGCTGACGATGGGCGGGTCCCAGACGATATCGCGCTCGTTGATTACATCGCGCATTTCATATGCAGCCAGCCGGATCGAAAACAGGCGACGGATACGATGCGGCAGGAACCCTCTGATCAGCAAGTCGAGCAAGGTCGGATAGCGGCGGCACAAATACTGGAGACGCCCGTTCTCGTCGCCGATGCGCGGCGTCAGTAGTCCGGCTTCAAGATGACGGTCGAAGAAATCGCAGGCATGCACCAGGGCTTCGCGATCGAGATCGATATCCGGATTCAGCACGAGATGGAACCGGCTCGCGGCACGCCCGATTGCCAGATTGTGGCCGCGCCCGTATCCCACGTTGCCGTGTCCGCTGATGATCGACAGACGGACGCCGCTTAGCCGCAGTGGCTCAAGATCGATGGCAACGTCGGACAGACCGCCGTTATCGACGATAAAGAGTTCGGCGATCATGTCCGGCCTGCCGGCGCGAAGCGCATCGACGGCTGCCCGCAGGCTGTCCAATGTCAGTTGCAGCTGCGTCGGATCGGGGCGATAGACGACCACGGATACCGAAATAGCGTTGGTTTCTGCGGAAGGCGCGCTGGAAGCGTTCATGTAGAAGGCAGCGTGCCTGATAGCGACACTGTGAAGTTGAAAGGGCCAGAAGCGCCAAACTTATCGGGATTTTTAGGACTCGGCAACCGCAGCGGCCGACTGCCGACATTTCGATTTGTGGCCGTTTCGCATTATAAAACAACGGCGTGTCTATTCGAGGCGATATGCACTGGCGATACAGGGCCAATCACCAACTGGCCCGACACCATGCAGTTGTCGGCGAGATGGCGATTTTCTTGAATTGAGCCATTTGTTACAGATGCAAATAATCGTTTCAAGAACCGGCTTTGCAGGCTTTTACGTCTGGCGATAGTCGTTATGCCAAGCGCGATTTGTTGGGACTAAATGACGTCCGGACCCGCTTCATAATGTGCTCGACCGCCGGTTAAACCGACGGGCCAGGGTGGTCTTCGTACGCCGTTTGTGAGAACATTCGGCGCATTCATATATCGGGAAGTGACATGCTGACTGGACGCAAATACCTGGTGACTGGAGCGGGCGGATTTATTGGCAGCCACCTCGTCGAAGCCCTTGTGCGCGAGGGTGCCGACGTGACGGCGATGATCAAGTACGGTTCGTCCGCAAGCTGGGGCAATCTTGACTTCCTTTCCGACGACGTCAAAGGTCAGTTCCGCGTCATTGCCGGCAATATCGACGACGGCGACTTCGTCCACCACGCAGTGGAAGGCATGGACGTGGTCTGCCATCTCGCTGCGCTGATCGCCATTCCCTACTCGTATGTCGCTCCGCGCAGCTACGTGCGCACGAACGTCGAAGGTACGCTCAATGTGGTCGAAGCGGCGCGGCGCCTTTCCGTGGGCCGCGTGGTGCATACGAGCACGTCGGAGGTCTACGGCACGGCGATGCGGGTGCCCATCGACGAAACGCATCCGCTGCAAGGGCAGTCGCCGTATTCGGCATCCAAGATCGGCGCCGACAAGATCGCTGAGAGCTACTACCGCTCGTTCAACACCGGCGTGGTGACGCTGCGCCCGTTCAATACGTTTGGCCCGCGGCAATCCGCACGCGCGTTCATCCCGACCATCATCGCGCAAGCTGCGACGCAAGACGAAATCCGTCTCGGCTCGCTGACCCCGGAACGCGACATGACGTTCGTGACGGATACCGTCGCTGGCTTCATCGCCGCGTCCACGACGCCCGGAATCGAAGGCGAAACCATCAACCTCGGCACGGGCTCGACCTATACGATCGGACATTTCGCAGAACGCATCCTCAGCCTGATGGGCGCCAGCGACAAGCCGATCGTCCAGGAAGCGGCACGCATGCGCCCGGAAAAGAGCGAAGTTCTCAAGCTGGTGTCAGACAATTCGCGCGCCGCCCAGTTGATGGGATGGACGCCTCGCGTCAGCCTCGACGACGGTCTCATGCAGTCCATCGAGTTCGTGAAGAAGAACATCCATCTGTATCGCCCGAACGTGTACACGGTATAAGCCGTTCGCACCTGTTCATCTGGAGTCACTTATGAAAGCTGTGATCATGGCCGGCGGCAAGGGCACCCGCCTCCAGCCGTATACCGCTTTGTTCCCGAAGCCGTTGATGCCGCTCGGCGACATGCCCGTTCTTGAATTGCTGCTGCATCAACTGCGCAAGGCCGGCATCACGGAAGTGTTCCTGGCCGTGAATCACCTGCATCATCTGATTCGCGCGTTCTGCGGCGATGGTTCGCGCTTTGGCCTCAAGCTCGATTACAGCCTCGAAGACAGTCCGCTCGGCACGGCAGGCCCGTTGGGCGGCCTGCTCGACAGGCTCGATGGCGATTTCATCGTCACCAACGGCGATCTGCTGACAACGCTCGACCTTCGCAAGCTGATCGACGATCACAGCGCGCAAAACGCGGCTGCGTCCATCAGCGTGTATGAGCGCGAAGTGAAGATCGACTTCGGTCTGGTGCAGACGGACGCCGAGATGCGGCTCACGGGCTACCTCGAAAAACCCGTGTCGCGACATCTCGTGAGCATGGGTCTGTACGTGCTCAACCGCGATGCGATCGCTCCGCACGTCAAGCTCGACACGTATCTGGACATGCCCGATCTCATGAAGGCATTGATTGCCGAAGGGAAGACGGTGCACTGCCACCGGCAGCCCGATAGCTTCTGGCTGGACATCGGCCGTCCGGACGATTACGCCACGGCGCAACAACTGTTCGCCGAGAAGCGTGAAC
This sequence comes from Paraburkholderia bengalensis, assembly GCF_037126505.1. Classification (NCBI taxonomy): domain Bacteria; kingdom Pseudomonadati; phylum Pseudomonadota; class Betaproteobacteria; order Burkholderiales; family Burkholderiaceae; genus Paraburkholderia; species Paraburkholderia bengalensis. The sequence continues at coordinate 29,555 of NZ_JACFYJ010000007.1, read as the reverse complement.
TGTTCCTTCCCGCCTGAGCGATGCGCGTACTCGTTACAGGCGCGAGCGGCTTTGTCGGCAATTGCGTTGTCGATCAACTGACGGAACGCGGCGCAGAAGTTGTAACCGTCGGTCGATATGCACGGGCGGCGGACGCATCGCACAGGGCCATTGGCGGCCATCACGTGCTTCACCGCCCGGACGATGCCGCCGAAGTGAAAGCGCTGGTGACTGAGATCGCCCCTCAATGCATCATTCACCTCGCTGGTTCGTCGTCGGCACCGTCAATCGCGGACCTGTATCGCGTTAATACGATTTTTGCGGCAAACCTGCTGGAAGCAGCAGCCGTGGTCAGGCCGAATCCGCATGTTTTGCTGGTGGGTAGCGCAGCTGAGTATGGGCCTGTGCCCGACGCAGATCTGCCCGTCATAGAAACGTTTCCCTGCCGGCCGAACACGGCTTACGGGATCACCAAGCTCGCGCAGACGCTGCATGGTCTCAATGCGGCGGCAACCGGATTGCCCGTGACCATCGCTCGCGTATTCAATCCGATCGGACCGGGCATGTCCACTTCGCTCGCGCTCGGTAGCTTTGCCGATCAGATTGCCCGTCTATCGTCGACGGGGGGAAGAACATTGAATACAGGCGATCTGGATGTCGAGCGAGACTTTATTGATGTCCGCGAAGCAGGCCGCCTCCTTGTCGAACTCGCGTTGAGTGCCGTAGGTCAAGGAGGAATCGTCAACGTGTGCACGGGCGTCGGATCGCAATTGCTGGACCTTACCCGACGACTGATTGCCTGCTCCGGGACTCCCATACAACTCCGCTATGAAAGCAGCCGCACAGGGAACAGCAACGTACGGCGGTTTGTAGGATCAACAGCAAAACTCAAGTCGCTGGGACTGTCCGTCGCTCGCCCCGACTTCGACACGCTTTTGCCGGCCATGCTGGCGCGGGCGCAGTCGGACGCCACGAATTCCGGCGCACAACCCACAGCAGCAAGCTAAGGCTTCGCTCCGCTGAGCTACTCGTTCGTTTGTTTCGCGCTTGGCACGCTGCTCGCGTGATATTGCCGCGAAACAGTGCCTTTTCAAGCGCTTTTGACGCCCAGGTTAATGATGGCATTGCCGACTAATCCGGAATTTTCGTGCAACGGCTGCGGACGCCGCGAATTCACGCCAATGGCGGTTCGTGCAGATGGTGTCAACATCATTCAGTGCGTACATTGCGGACTTGGCGTTGTCGAATCCATTCCCGATAACCTCGCGGCATTTTACGGCGACAACTACTACGTCAATGGCGGCGAACGCGGTTACGCGGATTACCGATTCGCCGCCGAGCATGGAACCGGCTGGGCCGCGCAATTGATCAAGTTGCTTCGCGACGACGGCACGATTCTGGATATCGGATGTGCGGACGGATATCTGCTGAACCACGTTGGCGAAGGCTTTCAGCGCTTTGGTATTGAAGTCAACGCTGAAATGGCGCAGCGGGCTCGAGGTTCCGGCATCACGATTGTCGGCAACGATCTATTTGCGCCGGAAATCCGCCATCAGTATCGCGGCCATTTCGATGTCGTTTCGGCCATTGCAGTATTCGAGCATCTGAATGATTTCCGTGCGGGCTTCGAGGTTGCGGTAGACCTCCTGAAGGACGACGGCATCCTCCTCTTCGAAGTCCCTGTTATGTCCGAACAGGGCAGCAATCAAGCCTGGCTGAACAGCTCTTTCGAACATATCTACTATCCAACGGAAACGTCTATCCGATACATCGTGGAGGAGCGGCTGAATCATCATCTCGTCGGCGCAGAACTCGTCGTCAAAGACTATGCGTCGACTTATGCAGGCGCGATAACGAAGTCAGCGGAAGGCGCGAAGAAATTTGAAGCTGTGTTTTCGAGGCTACTCGATGCAGACGATGTGTCCTTGTCAAAGAACGAAAGACTCGCGCGTTTGCATCTTCGCTTGATGCATATGGCTCAGTCTTCCGAAGCGTCGGTATACGATCTCAACACGCTTCCAAGCGAGCAACTATCCGAGCCGATAGTGGCACGCATTGTCCAGTTGTGGACGTTTGATTTGCAACGATTGAAGGCCAGGAAAAAGGAATTGAACGAACTCACGCAAGAACGCGACACCCTCCAGGAACTGGCAGACCGATGGGAGAAGTCCTGGCGCCAAAAGTCGGAGCAACTCGCCACCGAAACGGGAAGATTGTCTTCGCTGCTGGAAGTCGCGCGGCGCGATGGAAAATTGAACGCCGCAAAGGCAACTCACGCAATCGCCGTTGAAATGGAACGCTATGCTGCTCTCGAAGCGAAGGCCAGCGAAGCATACGTACGCGCGGCCAACGCAGACGCGAGGGTCGCAGAAGCGCAAGGCAGATATGTAGCTGCAGAACAGGAGTTGGCTGCCATTCGAACCAGCGTCCTGTGGCGAGCGATACAACCACTTCATCGGCTGGGCAGACGTTACCCCTCTATATCACGACGACTGCGGCAAGCGGCCAGGCTGACATGGTGGGCGATGCAATTTAAACTCGGCGTCAACCTTCGAGAGGTGCGACGTCGTCGGGCGGAGTTCGCCGCGGTTCTTGAAGCCGAACGCCACAGCGCCCAGGAGGCAGCGCGGATCGCCGACGCGAGGCTGTTGCCCGTCGCGGGAATGGACGCGGAAATGGAGTATGGGCTCGATAAAGCCCTATGGCCGGACGATCGCCCGCTCGTGAGCATCATCGTCCCATGCTTCAACTACGGACATCTCGTCGCTGACGCAATCGAATCGGTGATGGCCCAAACGTTCCAGGACTTTGAAGTTATCGTCGTGGAAGGTGGCTCGAATTCGATCGAATCCCGCAAGAATTTCGCCGCTCTAATTGAGCGCGTGCCGTCGCGGGTCCGCGTGCTGCTGCAGGACAAGCCCTATCGTGCAGGCGCGAATCGCAATTACGGTATCAGCCACGCACGAGGCAAGTATGTGTGTTGCCTTGACGCAGACGACAGATTGGACCCGACCTATCTCGAGAAGGCTGTCTTTATGCTCGAGCACTACGGCTACGATGTCGTCGGCCCGAGCCTCAAATTTTTCGGCAATCGCGACGAGGTCTGGGTGCCTCATGAACAACCCGATCTCGACATGCTCGTCAAAGGCAATCATGTGCTCACTTGCTCGCTGTTCCGTCGCGAGCTTTGGCGCCAGGCGGGCGGCTATCGCGACTCTGATCCGTCGGCCGGTCATATTCACGAAGACTGGCTGTTCTGGGTACGGCTGGCGGCGCTTGGCGCCCGTTTCGCAAACATGCGCGACCCGCTGTTTTTCTATCGCAGCCATGGAAACACACTCAGCAACAGCGATGCAGTGCTTGGCAACGACGTGCAGGCTGAGAAAATCTGCGAATTCAATGCGGATGTTCTGACGCCGGATGCATTCAGGCTGGGGCGGCGCCGTGCTGCGATGGAGATTCGTACGCCGAATCCACTGCGTAACATGTTGCGCAGTGGGGATGACATAGCAAAGCGCGACACGCGCACCCTGATGCTGGCAGTTCCCTATCTGATTCTGGGCGGCGCGGAGCGTTTGCTTAGCGCTATCGTTGCGCATCTGGCGTCGCATGGGTGGCGAGTCGTCATTGTGAGCACCGTGCATAGCGACGCTTCGAATGGCGACACCACCGAATGGTTCCGGCAGACCACAAACGAAATCTTCCACCTTCCGCGCTTTCTCCGTCAGGACAGATGGAGGGATTTCGTGGATTACCTGTTCGCCAGCCGGAACATTTCGGTGCTGTGGGTAGTGGGAAGCGCCTTCATGTACGACTGCTTGCCGGCATTGAAGCACACATATAAGCATCTCAAGATTGTGGATCTGCTGTTCAACACGGTAGGGCACGTCGGCAACAACCGTCGCTACGCAGATTACATCGATCTGAACCTTGTCGAAAACACGGAAGTTCAGCAGTGGCTGATCGACGCCGGAGAATCGCCCGACCGAATTCGCCTCATCGAGAGTGGAGTCGATCTGGACGTCAATTCACCCGGTGAGAAAAACCCGGCCCTGCTCACTCAACACGGAATTCCGTCGGGACGGCTGATTGTCGGATTTTCCGGTCGCTGGTCGGAAGAGAAGGATCCGCTCGGCTTTGTGGAAATCGCCAAAAGGGTTCCGTCGCATGTGCGCGTCACATTTGTCATTACAGGCGCAGGTCCGCTCGACGGCGCGCTTCGCGCTGCCGTCCAAGAAGCATCGTTCCCGCGTGGGAGATTCATCATCTGCGGTTCCGTGCCCGAACTTGCACCTTACTTGCGTCTGTATGATCTGCTGCTGTTGCCATCCCGCATCGATGGGCGGCCGAACGTCGTGATGGAGGCGCTAGCCAACGGGACGCCTGTAATCGCATCGCGCGTCGGGGCACTGCCCGACCTGCTCCAAGACGGCCAGCAAGGCTATCTCTGCGAACCGGGCGACTATGATGAATTTGCGCGAAGAATCGTGGAAATGGCCGCGGAGCCTGCGAAGCTGGCAACCTTCAAAGAAAGCGCCAGGAAGATCGCGGAGCGGCGATTTAACCGTCAGGCGATGTTAAACAGGTATGCCGAGTCAATTGAGCAACTCGTCGAGCGAAGCTGACTGACTTGGCGCATGCGCAATACGGCGCGGCGAGAAATTTTGTATGACGATACGAATCATTGGTGCGGGTGGCTTGGGTCGGGAAGTACACGCCGCACTTCTTGCGATGGGGCTCGAAGTGGATTCGTTTCTTGTCGAGCGAGGATTCGCTTCCGGGCCGGTGCAAAACCTGCCGGTACGCGAACTGGCTTTTGAAGACCACGATGAAATCGTCAACGCTGAGTTCGTCATCGCCGTTGGCGACAACAAAGCTCGACTTAGAATCGCCGAGCAGCTGGGGCCAACCAGTTTCAGAACGGTGATCCACCCTGCCGCAACCATCGGCCCGCAGGTGAAATTCGGCGAAGGCGTCATGGTGCTTGGCACTGGGAGTTTTACGACTGATATCAAGATCGGCCCTCACGTACTCGTGAATCCGGGCTGTAATATTTCGCACGATTGTATAATTGGCGCTTTCGCAAGCCTTGGCCCAGGCACATCCCTTGCCGGCCGTGTAACGATAGAAGAAGGCGCGAACCTCGGTGTCGGCGTGGTCGTGGCACCTGGATGTGTCATCGGCGCGTGGTCTACCGTAGGTGCGGGCGCTGTAGTGGTGCGATCCGTAGAACCAGGTACCACTGTCGTGGGAGTGCCTGCACGCCCGCTCGTCAGGCGGCAGCCTGATCATCTTTAATTTTCCGATGTCCTGTCACTCATGCCGAGCGAAACTATCAAAGTATTGATTCCGCGCCTCCCGAGCACGGACGCGCTGTTACCTTATCTCAACCGCATCGATTCGGCTCGCATCTACAGCAACTATGGGCCGCTTCATCACGAGTTCAGTGCCCGTCTTTCGCAACTGACGGGCGCACCCGGCATCACGATCACGTGCAATGGCACATCAGCGATCGAACTGGCGCTACGCGTTCGCGCGAAATCTGGACGACGTTATTGCTTGATGCCCGCGTTCACGTTCATCGCAAGCGCGCACGCAGTCTGCAACGCTGGACTTACGCCATTTCTACTTGACGTGTCCGAGCAGCACATGATGCTCACGCCGGAGATCGTAGAAGCTGCACTGCCGCAACTGGACGAACCGCCTGCCGCAGTACTCGTCGTCAGTGCGTTCGGCGCTCCGCCCGATTTCAGCCGTTGGAAAGCATTCGAGGCGAAGCACGGTATCCCGGTCGTATTTGATGCGGCTGCCGCAGTGACCGCTCTCGATGGAGTCGGCGAACAACCGGTATGCGTCAGCCTGCATGCAACAAAAGTGGTTGGAATTGGCGAAGGCGGTGCCATTCTTTGTTCCGATCGCGATCTGATCGAACGCACAACCGCGATGACAGGTTTCGGTTTTCTCGGTGCCGAACGGGTATCGGCGATCCAGGGCGGCAACTATCGGATCTCTGAGTACGCCGCGGCGGTCGGCATGGCGGTCATGGACGGTCTCCCCGCACGCCTTGAGGCATTGCGGAAGCTATCACGTGCCTATCTGGAAAGATTAAAGACGAAGGACGTCCGGGTACAACGCGGCGTAGGTGACGAATGGGTCACCATGACCTTCAACGTGGTCGTGCGGCCTGAAGCGTTGCAAGCTACCCTTGAGCGGCTTGACGCTCAGCATATCGAATGGCGACGCTGGTGGGGACTCGGATGTCACCGGCATCCCGCATTCGCCGATGCACCTCGCTGCAATCTGACGACCACAGACGCACTGGCGCCTCGCGTGATCGGCCTTCCTTTCCATGATCGTCTATCCGAACAAGACCTCGACCGCATTGCCGATTGTCTTCCATGAGCGATAAACCTCTGCTTTCCTACATCGTCCTCTCGTACAACTACGAGCGCTACATCGATAAGACGATTCGGAGCATCCTGAACCAGACCATCCAGGACTTCGAAATCGTGGTGGTGGACGATTGTTCGCGCGACAATTCGGTCAATGTCGTGCGGAGCTTCCGGGACCCGCGGATTCGCGTCATCCAGAACGAGCGGAACCTGGGTGGCGCGGGCAGCTACAACCGCGCGGTCTCCGCCTGCAAGGGCGAATGGATGGTCAACCTGGACGCGGACGACTGGATCGCGCCACACAAAGCGGAGCGTCAACTTGCGCTCGCTGCTGCGAATCCGCGCGTCGATATCATCGGCACGTACATCTCGGTGTACGACCAGGACGGCTGCCCGCATCCGAATGCGGACGCTCTGGAAGAAGCTGTCAATCGGCCTCACGAGTTTGGGCGGGTCGACACATGGATCGGTGCCAATCATCTTTGCCGCTCATCCACGATGGTGCGGAGCGCGGCCCACCATCGCATCGGGCTCGATGACGCGAACATGGTTCGCGCGCCTGACTACGAACTCTGGACGAGAGCATTGCGCGAAGGGTGCGGATTTGCCCTCATTCCCGAGAAGCTCACATTCATCCGCGCCACCTCCAGCGGCGTAACACATGCTGACCCCCTCGGCTCGCTGTTGGAGATTGCCTATGCAACGCTGCGCAATCTGATTCCGCTCGCGGAAAAACGCGCGCTCCACCCATCGATCGCACGCATGATCGGCTGGGTAGCTCACCATGAACAGTTGAGTCGGCTAACGCCAACTGAGCGGTATCGACTGCTCGGCATGCTGATGCAATCCACGTCGGTTGGCGACTATGAGAGCTTCAGAGCCCTCCTGAGAAACACCGAAGAGCGCCCTGAGTTGGTGACGGTGGGACGCAGATGCATGGCGTTACTCGATAAGGGCACGCCCCTTTATCAGGAACTGAGCAAGCTCAACAAAGATGTCGAGGCATACATCGGCGCTCGTGACCATTGGCGTAGCGAATGCGAGAAATGGCAGCGTGCCTATCTCGAAGCTACGGGACAATCGGTATAACGCGCATACGACAGACGAGGCTTTGGCCAGTCTCCAGACGTGCACCGCCGGTCGCGTCCACAAAGACACCCGATGAACGAATTCTTATGACAGACAATCAGGCAGCCCAATTCACCTGCAACATATGTTCGCATTCCAGTTTCTCTCGAACGGTGACTCGAGGCGATGGCCGACGGGTTCTGTTCTGCGAAAGCTGTGGAATGGGTGTCGTCGAAGCGCCACCTGGCGACACCAGTGTCTTTTACCGCGACGACTACTATGGGAAGAACGAAAGCGAAACCATTGGCTATGCGGACTATGCATTCACCGCCGAACACGGGCTATTGTGGGCGCAACTTCTGGTTCAGGCTCTCAAGCCGGCCGGGCGAGTATTGGACGTTGGATGTGCCGACGGATTCCTTCTCCGCAAACTCGGCGACGCCTACGAGAAATTCGGTATCGAGGTGAATAAAAAGGCAGCGAATACGGCAGCTGCGGCTGGCGTCACGATGGTTGCAGATGACGTCCTTAGTCCCGCCGTCGCCGCACAACTCGGTGGTTCGCTCGACGTAGTCACATCGATCGCAACGTTCGAGCACGTTCTGGATCTAAGGCGCGCGTTCACTACCGCTCTTTCGCTGCTCAAGCCCGATGGCGTGCTGGTCTTCGAAATTCCGTTGATCTCGGAGACCCGCGATAACAACGACTGGTTCAACGGCTCATACGAGCATATCTATTATCCGACGATACCTGGGCTCGAACGCCTGTTTTCGAGCTACGACGACTTGTTTGTCAGCGGCTTCGAATCTGACATAAAGGGATACGGGTCCACGTATATCGGTGTCGTGACCCGACAGCAGGAAATGAGCGTTCGTGTCGACCACCTCGTCAAGGCTATGAAGCAGACGGATCTTCAAGCACTGACCGAGCAGGAGAAGGCGCTCAATCTCGCATACAACGTCGTGCACTCGTTCCACCCAACTCCTGAGCGGGTACTCGCCCTTCCCGTCTTGCTCCAACGAGCCTACAGCCACGCGTTAGTGACTCGCCTGACTCAACTCTGGTACACCGATAGCGTGAACGCCGTCAACGCTGATTGGTATGAAGGTCAAGCCAGGAACTGGCGTAACGCATACGAGCAACTCGAGAAAATGACACCTCGCGATGCGGGTGAGCAATCTCAAGACTAACTTTGATCTGGCGGCCTGAGCGCAGACATGAAGAAACCTACTATCCTCGCCTTGCTGCCCTTCCTCGTGAAAGGCGCGTTGTCCATCGCGGTGTTGCGCGAAATGCGCAAACGCGGCTTTGATGTCACGGTAGCGTATTGCGCCGACGCTTCCACTGTCTATACACCCGATCCGATGGATGACTTTTGGTCCGCCGATCGGATCCTGGACCTTAGCGGTACGTCAGTTCATGAGTATCGTGAGCTCGTTTGGAACGAAATCCAGCGGCGCGACGTAGATCTGATACTCCAGATAGGTGCCTACTCGTTGTATTCGCATTTGCCATACTGGAAGGAAAGAAGACCCGAGCTCCGAATCGTCGATACGCTTTACAACGAGGTCGGCCATGTCGTAAATCATTTTCTTTACGAGCGCTGCATGGATGGGGTGATCGTTGAAAGCGAGTACATGCGACGCTTTGTTCAATCATGCACACACAAGGAAGACGCCAATATTGCAGTGGTACGCAGCGGCATCGATGTCGATTGGCTGACGCCAGATAGCAATCGTAGATCGGGAAATGGCATCGTTGTCGGATACATCGGGCGCATGTCGTCGGAAAAGAATCCTCTTGGATTCGTCGAACTGGTAGAAGCAATTCATGAACTCGTTCCTGGGGCAACGTTCCGGATGAGCGGCGAGGGAGATCAGGCAGCGTTGGTGCGCGGACGCATCGAAGTGAGTCCCGCCGCCGGAAGGCTCACTTACGATGGTTATGTCGAGGACCTCCGCGCAGCACTACGTTCACTCGATGTTCTTGTGCTGCCGTCTAAACTCGATGGGCGCCCGAATATCGTCATGGAGGCCAATGCGTGTGGCATTCCCGTCATCGGAGCTCCCGTCGGCGGAGTGCCGGAGCTGATCGAAGACGGTAAGAACGGCTACCTCATTGGCCCCAAAGATGCACTTCCCATCGCCAATCTGCTGGCTGGATGGGCGAACGATCGCGCAGCGCTTCGCGAGATTCAGAGAACTTCCAGGCTCATCGCTGAAGAAAAATTCAGCCGACCGAAAATGATGGATACCTATGCCGACACGTTTGAGCGGTTTGTGACTTGAACGAATCGCGCGGTATCAAGGCGGGCGCCGGGCAAACGTTTCTACAAATCACGATTAAATAGCTCAATTGCTCCGCCGCCCGCCCAATCGACGCGACGGATAGATGATTGTCCGATGACGGACCTGCGGAAAATTTCAGAGACTAACCTACCCTTGAATTTGTCGAGTGTTCGGGAAAGACGCCGGAATCCGCGAAGCGTTTGAAGTATTGGCGAAGCGTAATGGAATAGCCCGCGTCCATTCGCTCTGCCTGCTCCGGCAGCGTCACCAACAACACGAAGTATCGCTTTGAGAGCACTCAAATGGCTTTCAATTACTTCCGAGCCGCGGACGGGTTGACTGGACGGCGCGCGCGGAAAACTGCGCGTAAGCCTCTTTACCAGCGATTGAAAAGGCTAACTTCGCCCAGCCGCAATCACTTTCCGGAAAAAGTCAGACGGCCGCGGAATACTGTCCGCCGCAGAAGTCTGCTTGACCAGCGACATACTTCTCGTTCGAATCGCATGCGCGGTGTTCGGCACGATCTTATGAATACCGCCGCGATTAAGCACATCGATGTTCCAGCACCAGTCCTCATAGCCAATGCCGTTTTTGAGGTCGGTGCCCGCATACGGCACTTCGCGCAATAAATCCGCCGAAGTAAAACACAGCGATGTCCAAAGATTGGTATAGCCGAGATCCGCTATGTGAAACGACGGATCTTCCATATCCACGTGCATAAAGATATAAGGCGTGACACCGAAATACGCGTTGGCTTCCGGGTGCCAAACGACCTTGCGAGGATCGGCTTGCGCGGCAGCATGAGCCCGAACCAGCCAGTCGGCTCCCCAGATGTCGTCTGCATCGAGAAAACCGATCCACTTTCCGTGAGCGCGTTCGACAGCAGAGTTCCTTGAGTAGCCCAGATCGCCGTGCTCGACGACCTCGATTCGCAGCCCCGGTTCATGCCGCGCGAATTCGTTGAAGACTTCCTGCGTGATCGCATTCGGCTTGTCCAGGATCGCAAGAAGCTCCACGCGCAGGCCGCTCGATCTCGCGTTGGCTGCGGCCTGCGAGAGGCTGCGCAACGACGGCTGTGCAATCAGTCCTTCCGCATGCCCATTGATGACCGCGGTGATGTCGAATTCTGGCATGGCTTCAATCGATAAAAGAGGGAGACGCCTGCAGCGTATTCATGATCGCTGCCCGCGAGCGATCTGCTTTATCCGCTTCGATCACATGCGCAGAACTGGCCGCATCGTTATCGGCGACAGCCTTAGCCGCACGACTGGGTGAATGCAGCGGCACGAGACGGCTTTTCAGTGAGGGAGGCAAACCATATTCGGATGCCACACTTTCCTGGAATTGAAGGCTCTCTACATACACTTTGCGCAAGAACGGAAGACCCTCGCGAAAGTGAGTGTGTGCAAAGTCATTCGCGCGACTGCCCACGCCGCCGTCGCTGCCATAAAGGTACGCATATAGATCGGTCGCCGATTGAAGCGCGCCGCCTTTTCGCACTATCGTGTCCCAACATGCAGCACTGTCGATATTGAGAACGGCCTTGGGTCGAACCGAAAGAATCAGTTTCTCTACGATCGATGCCCGTTCCGCTCGCGTCAGCGGTTCTCCGAAGTTCGACAGGCAACGCGTATGAACGCCCGCTGCGTGATCCTTGTTCGCTCGCTCATCGTCAGTGAACACGATGAGCGTCGAGTCCGCACCGTGCGCTTCAATTGCAGCGTGTGCGGCATCGAGGGCAATTTCCGTCATCTCTGCGTGAAGCGGATCGGCAACAAAAACGATGCAGCGAAACGGATGCTCCAGCGATTCGAACAATGCACGCCACGCACGAAGTGCCGGCCAATGTTGCCCGCCGCCATGAATGCCGAGAAGGTGCGGCGAGGCCAATGCCGGATCGAGCGCGACAGCGGGCTCCAAAGCGCCCGCCTCCTCGTACATCTTGCCGACCGTTGCAAATACTCGCGCATCAAGACCGCAACGCCTTCCCTCGTTTCGGCCGATCGTCAGATAGTGAACCAGCGGATGAAGGCCGCTTGGCAGAACGTCCGAATATTGCGTGGTGTACCAGCGCGGATCGAACGAGGGACTCGGCCGGCGGCCCTCTTTTCCGCCCCATTCGACGTAGTGCTTGAGGGGATCAATGCCAGCGTTGGCCACATCGGGATACGTCTGCCGGTAGAACGCCGCATCGAACAGCCCAGACTGCTCGATGATCCTGCGGTCTTCGGAAGAACGAGACCGGCTGCCGTTTCCGTTGCGGCCACCGTTAGCCGATCCAGGGATGCGCGACGGCGCGATCACGCGTCGGGCCGCTCGACGCAGCGACGAAATCAACGTATTGAGAAACATATCGACGGACCACACTCTCCGGGTTCTTCTCTCTCGATCACGCAATGGCATCCACTGGTGGAAACCGCTGTCGCATATCGATGGTTTGTTATCGTTCTGGCAGGCGGGTTGACGCTTTCCGGCGTTGGACATCATAGCTGCAACTCAATGGCACGCCTCATCTGGCGTTGCGCATCCGGACGCCGTCCCGCAACCCGTGCAGCATCTTGCCCAACGCGAGCAACCGCTGCGGATGGAACAGGGTCACGAACACCACCATTTGCAGCAGGCGTATCGTATCCAGACGTCTCCAGGCCCAGCACGGATAGCTGCGCCGCTGCAGCAGCATGCTGTTGCGAATCATGAAATAGTAGCGAAATGGCTTATGCAGCGGGACTTCTCGCCAGCGACCAAGCCAAACCCTGCGGCGCGATTCGCCAAGGGAGTGCGCCATCGCCGCCGCGCAATGGCCCCACGCCATATAGCCCTTGGCGCGTGCCCGCAGCACCCATTCTGTATCGACCTGGTCGATGAACAGCTGCTCATCCATCGCGCCGACAGCGTCGAGCACCTCAATCGAGATCAACGATCCCGACGAAATCAAAAGATCGGTCATGACGAACGGCTGGCCCGGCTCGCACCCGACAGGCGCGAAACGCAGCCCTCCGAAGCGCACATGCGGCGCTAAACGTCCCGTCTGACGATCCCTGCTGCGGGGCCCGACGGCTGCCACCTTGTTGCCCGCCGCCACGAGATCCTCATGCGCCGACTTCAGCGCGGCCACCATCCCACGATCGGGCTCGCTATCCTGGTCCATGAGCAACACGTACTTCGCGCCTTGCGTGCGCGCCCATGCAATACCGACATTGTGGGCAGCCGCAATTCCAAGGTTTTTTTCCAGCGATATCACGCGAACGGAGGTAATGCCCAGTCCCGTGACAAGACCGGCCACATCCTGCGCTGAACCATTGTCGACCACGACGACATGTTCCGTCTGCGGTGTAATGGCCTTAAGCAGCGCACCGAAACGCGTCGAATCTGGCTGATAGGTGACGACTACGGTCACCACTCCCGCAACAGCGGACATCGAAGATTCATTCATATCTGCACGGGTTGCGCGACACGCGTCCGTTTGGTGCGTCCGCCGCGTCAGTCGAACTGCAGCGCGGCGAGAATTACATCGCGCTGATTGAACCAGCCGTATTTCGAACGCGCGTCTTCTCGACCGCTTTCGATCAGCGCGGGCCATCTGGCACTATCGTCGATCGCGCGCTCGATCACCGTCAACCATTGCTGCGCCTGCGCGAGATAGCCGTTATCGCCGTCCCGGATCGCGCCGGCGTAGGTGTACGAAGGCGACGCGACGCTCATCGTCCCGACGACGGCCGCCTCGAAATACTTGAGTTCCGATTTGCAATTCGTGAAGTCATTGGACTGCAACGGCATCAGATTGAACTCGACAGTACTGATCAGGCGCTGCAAGTTGACGTAATCGTGAAACGGCTGACGCTTGACCCGGTCGCCGAATTTGCTGAGCGCCGGACCGGCCTCGATATAGCCGACCACCATCAGTTCGATTCTCGGATCTGACGCGAGCAACGCCTCGATGGCGGGAACGATGATCGCGTAGTCGAGCTTGTGCGACGGCGAACCGCTGAAATAGCCAAGGTGAATCTTGTCGTCGCGCGCGAACCCTGTGGCCTGCTTATGTTGAAAGAGCGCATCGGAATACTCGATTTGCTCCTTGTTCATGAAGTTCGGCACCACGCTCACCGGCAAACCGGAGAATGCTGCAATTTTGCCGGCCAGAAAATCGTTCGTCGTAATGGCGCCGTCGCACATTTTCAATGCTGTGCCGAGGCGGCCAATGTACGAGAACCAGTAATCCCAACGGCCGGCGTCGCGAACGTCTTCGTCGAGCGTGTTCATGATCAGGTGCGCATAGCTCGAATCGAAAACGAAATCGTCGATATCGAACAGCACGCGCTTGCCCCGAAGCCGGAACTTCATCACGAGCTGATTGATGCGATGACAGTAGCGCGATCGGCAGATCACCAGCACATCCGCGAGATCGGCTATCTCGTCGATTCGCGCCCAGTCCTGAAGAAAGAAAAAGCTCGCCGATACATCCTCGCTCTCGCCGTGGTTCAACACCTGCGCCATGTTATAGGCGCGGTAACGAAACGTGCTGTTATTCGGCTCTTCGTAGAAGTAGGCAACCCGCCGCTTGCCGCGCGCGAGCATCCTCACACGTTCGCTCAACGGCAGAATCCACGGGTCCGAATAGGCCTTTGGAGCGATATCGACTTTAAACATTAGAGTTCTTCGGACAGCTGCTTGATGATCTTGCCGAATGCTTGCTGCCAATCACCAGCAAGTCCGTTGTTACGGAAGTTCTGCTCGCGCAATGGCTGGTTCGCCGCCAATGTCACGGCGGATCGCAGCGCTTCAACCAGCGCATCACGATCGAGGTCCGCGCAAATCAGATTCGACGAATAGCTGGACAAGTCCGTCTTGTTGGCGAAGCGATTGGTCACCACGACCGCGCCGCTTGCGGCCAGATCCAGCGGGGGATAACTCGGGTGCGGCGTGCTCATCAGGCTCAGGCCAACATCGATCGTGCCTGCGAGATCGGCGTACTGGGACCACGTGAGATTCTCGAACTTCTGAGGCACATAGCCACCGTCGAAGACCACGGCGGGTATGTCCTTGCCCACCAGACACACATCCCATTCCGACGTATCCAGCACCTTTTCAGCGATCGCCCGCTCGATGACTTCGATCCCGAGATAGAAAAGATTGCGTCCGTTATTCGGCCGCGCATAAAAGAAGAAACGCTTCTTTTGCGACGGCTGCTTGATGCGCGGATGAAAAATGGTGGCGGGAAAAGCCGGCTCGAACCATGTTCCCTTCGCGGCAATATTGCTGAGACCGTCCGACGCAAAATGATCGAACAGGAGTTTGGTGTTGATCAGAAAACGGATGTTCGTGTTGCGCAACGTGTCTTCGCATTTGACGCGCTCGTCGCTAAACGCATAAAACATCCGCTCATCTTCCTGCAATAGATAAATGATCGATTCGTGCGGTACGCTGGGCAAAGTCGCTGCAGTCGTCCACCACGACGTCGTGACGAAGAGATCTCCCTCTTTGATGTCGAGTTCATATTTCTGATCGAAGAATGCGGCAAACTTGAACTGCACTTCGTGCTTCAGCTTGATGCCGTACAACGAGAGAATATGATCGATGTTTTGAGGTTGCGCACGCTGGGTGCGCGTGACGATTCGCAGTTGCGCATCGAGTTCATTGGCGAGCAGGGCCGAGAAGATCAGCGCGGTCCCGACTCCGCCGAACAGGCTGCCGCTCGAGACGCTGTCCGTCACGATACTGACGCGCCGGACACCGGATGCAGGAATCGAATACGTCAGCAACGGCGCAAGCGACTCGAAATGCTTGCGGTACAGTTGCTGCACGCTTCTCGGTCCCCGCTCTCTGCCCTCGCCCGATGCATTCGACGAAGCCTGGAGCTTCGTGGCCAACTTCCGGTAGACAATCTGCCGCAACGCCGAAGTCCCATGGCTTTTCCAGTAGCAGTAGGCCCTGTACGCACGATCAATCATTGGAAGTCCTCGTTGCATGCCGTTGCGCGGCACTCGTCATTTTATTTCGACCGACTATCGTTCACCATCGACTTCGGTGATTCGATTCCACAGCATCGAAGGCTGAAGCGCGAATACCGCTTCTTTCTCAGCCTTCGTTTTCAAACATCACTTTGCGCTCAAAACTGCGCTTCGTACTGCGAGACGACCTCTTCCGTCGGCCCGAACGCCCGGACGTGCCCCCGCTCCATCCAGAGCGTCTTGTTGCATACCTTCCGAATTTCCGAATTCGAGTGCATGGCCAGCACGACGATCTCAGCACGGCTGTGAAGATCTGCGAGACGTTGTTCTGCCTTATGCATGAACGACGCATCGCCTACGCCCATCACTTCGTCAAGCAAGAGAATTTCGGCGTCGACCGCAGTCGAAATGGCAAAACCCAATCGCACGCGCATCCCGCTCGAATAGGTTCTGAGCGGCAGATCGAGATAGTCGCCGAGTTCGCAGAACTCCGCGATCGACTGCTGCTTCTCACGAATCTCCGCATCCGTCATGCCGAGCAACAGACCTCGCAGACGAATGTTCTGCATGCCCGTCGAGTTTTCGTCCATGCCGAGACTGATATCGAGCAGCGGCACGACTTTTCCGTCGCTTTCGACCGTTCCATACGTTGGCGAGTAAATGCCCGCCATCAACCGGAGCAGCGTGGATTTGCCCGCACCGTTGTGGCCGATCAGACCGACGCGATCACCGCTTTCGAAACGCAGATCGACGTTATCGAGCGCACGGACGACGATCACGCCGTCGTTGCTCTCGGCGATCGAATTGCGCCGACCCATGCGCATGACCTGCTTCTTCAGCGACCGCGCCTGTACATCGTAGATGGGCAGATCGAGCGTCGTGCCTTTGAGTTCAATGTACGCCATGATGTGCCCTCTTAGACCCAATACGGAATGCGTTTCAGAAAGCGCCCCGTCAACGTGAGCGCCACGACCCAGCCGACCACGGCGAGACCGCCCGCTACACCCCACGTCATCGCACTCGGGAATTCTCCGATCAGCGGCGCGCGAACCAGTTCAATCAGATGCGCAAGCGGATTCAGTTCGACGATGAACGAATAATGGGTCAGCGAATTCGGACGGTAAATGATGGGCGTGACGTAAAACGCAATCTGCATCAGCGCCGCGATGATTTGCGGCAAATCGCGAAAACGTGCGGACAGCAGCCCAGCGACCATGGCAATCCACAGCGCGTTGATCATGTACAGCAACAAGGCGGGAATAAAGACGGGCAGCGTTTCCCAGCTCTTGACGCCGAAAAACACCATCAGCAGCAGCACGATCAGAAAGTTATGCGCGAGGATGACAAGATTGCGCCACGCAACCTGCAACACGAAGATGAGCTTGGGCGTCGCCGCCTGCCGGATGTACTGGCCGCTGCTGATGTACGCGGTGCTGCCCTCGAGAACCGTCGCGGAAAACGCGGTCCACAGCACGAGGCTGACGGCGAGGTAAGGCAGATAGTCGCTCATCTTCACGCCGAAGAGCGTGCCGTACACGATGCCGATCGAACCGATCATCACGCCCGTGCTGATCGTGAGCCAGAACGGGCCTACCCGCGAACGCGCGTAGCGTTGCCGCACTTCGAGCCAACCAAGAAGTGTCCAAAGCCGCCAGGAGGCGAGGCTTTGCTTCAAATCAGAAAGTGCCAGATTGTACATTTACGGACTTTTAAACTTTTGCGTTGAAAAAAGGAGGCCCAACCCCAGGGCGCTTCGCCCGTCGTCATGAGCGATCCAGCCGCCCCATGCGGCCTGTCAGGCCATGCCAGATTCCTGTGAACGCCATTCTCAGATGGCTGAGACGCGGCTCCAGGAACAATCCATAAATTGCCAGCCGAAACGGAAACTTGACGAGCTCCGTAGACTTCCAGGTCCAGGGAATATAGCTTCGTTTGATTAAGGCAACTGCGTTCCGGAAGAGATAATAATGTCGCAGCGGACTATGGCTCGGATACTGCCGGCCGAAAACCCGCACCGGCTCGCCGCCCAGTTCGTGCGCGAGCCGCAGGCCCGGCGCGCCAAGCACCGCATACCCTCTCGCCCGCGCCCTTACACACCATTCCAGATCGACGAAATCGATGAACAAGGCATCGTCCATCGGGCCAATTTCGTGCCAGGCGGCCAGATTGATGCACGACCCCGAACTGATCAGGAAATCGATCTCAAGTGGCCGCGTGCCAACGGGTGCAACGCGCTGCAGTCTCAGATACCCGAAGCGAACGAACGGCGCCACGCCGCCAAGACGCGCGTCCTCGTAAGCCGGGCCGATCAACGCAACCCGGCCGCGCTGGTGCTTTTCTTCATCAAGCAACTGCGGCAGCGTCTCCAGCAGCAGACTGGTCGGCTCGCTATCCTGGTCGAATATCAGTGCGCTCGTGCACCCCGCCTTCAGGAGCACGTCGACGCCCTGATTGATGCCCGTCGCGATGCCCAGATTCGCCCCGTTCGCGACGTACACGATCCGCTTGTCGAGGCCGAGCTGTTCGGCCGTCTGCGACTGCTCGGTGTTGTCGACGACAACGCAGAGCCCCGCATTGGCGTAACGATTCGCCCGACGCACGCAAGCGGCGTCGGGTCGATAGAACACGACAACGATTCCCGTCGACGCGCTACTCGACGAGGTAACCCGATCACCCAAACTCATGAGGGGAGATCACTTTAGAAAAATGGGAGCGCAAGTCTCGCGCGAATCGTGAACGCGAACTATGCACATCGATCGGCCATACAAAGACGCAACGCGTCTTGCCAATCCGGCAAGACAAGCCCGAACGTCTCGGACAGCTTGCGGTGCGACATCCGCGAATTGGCCGGCCGCTTCGCAGGAACCGGGTAGTCGCTCGCGCCAATCGGAATCACCTTCGGCGCTTTATCGCCCATCGCCATGTCGAGAATCGCTTTCGCGAAACCATGCCATGACGTTTCGCCGGCCGCCGTCAGGTGATAAATGCCCGATCGCTCGCGCCACCAGTCGATACCGTTGGCCGCCAAACCCTGCGCGACGATATGCGACGTCGAGGTTGCAATGGTGTTGGACCACGTGGGCGCACCGATCTGATCGGCGACGACCCGCAGTTCCGGCCGCTCTGCGCCCAGCTTCAGCATTGTCAGAAGAAAGTTCTTTCCGCGCGTGCCATACACCCAGCTGGTACGCAGGATCAGATGCGCGCAGCCGGATGCGGCGATAGCCTGCTCACCCGCGAGCTTGCTTTTGCCGTAGACGTTCTGCGGATCGGTCGCGTCGTCTTCGGCGTAAGGCGTGCTGCCCGTGCCGTTGAAGACATAGTCGGTCGAATAGTGAATCAGCACGGCACCGCTTCGTGCCGCTTCCTCGGCCAGAACGCCTGGCGCTTCCCCGTTCAGACGCATCGCGGCGTCGACTTCGGTTTCCGCCTTGTCCACCGCCGTGTACGCGGCGGGATTGACGATCACCGACGGCTTCAGCTCACGCACCGTCGAGCGGATTTGCGCAAGATCGGCCAGATCGAGCGCCGCGCGGTCGAGTGCAACGACGCGGCCAAGACCCTGCAGCGTACGGACGAGTTCAAAGCCAACTTGTCCGTTGACTCCGGTGACGAGGATGGTCGGTTGCATGCTCATCGGAATGCCTCAAGCAAACACTTCGGCTTCGCTCAGGCGCTTGCCGGCCGCATCCTTCGCGGCAAGCATGGGCTCGAAGTCGATCGGCCATTCGATACCGATTTCCGGGTCATTCCAGACGATGCTGCGCTCGTGCTCCGGGAACCAGTAGTCAGTGGTCTTGTAGAGGAACTGCGCCGACTCCGACAGCACGACGAAACCGTGCGCGAATCCCGGCGGAACCCACAACTGACGATGGTTTTCCGCAGACAGGATCAGACCTTCCCACTTGCCGAAGTTAGGCGAACTGCGGCGGACGTCGACGGCGACATCGAACACCTCGCCCTCGACCACGCGCACGAGCTTGCCCTGCGCATGCTGGATCTGATAGTGAAGCCCGCGCAGCACGCCCTTCGCGGAACGCGAATGATTATCCTGGACGAACTCGACGCCCGCCTGCACCTTCTCGGCAAATTCCCGCGCGTTGAAGCTCTCGGAGAAAAAACCGCGTGCATCACCGAACACTTTCGGCTCAATAATTTTGACTTCTGGCAGCGACGTACTGGTTACCTGGATGGCCATGCAACTTTGTCCTTCGAGAGATTCAGCAGATATTGCCCGTAGGCGTTTTTCGCGAGCGGGGACGCCAGACGGAGCAATTGTTCCTCGTTGATCCACTTACGCCTGAATGCAATCTCTTCAGGACAGGCGACGACGAGACCCTGCCGCTTCTGCAACGTAGCGATGAACGTGGCCGCCTCGATCAGGGAATCATGCGTGCCCGTATCGAGCCACGCGTACCCGCGCCCCATGATCTCGACATCCAGCTTCTTTTGCGCGAGATAGCGCGAGTTCACGTCCGTGATTTCCAGCTCGCCGCGCGCGGACGGTTTGATGTCGGCAGCGACGTTGCAAACGTCGTTATCGTAGAAGTAGAGCCCCGTGACCGCGTAGTTCGACCGCGGTTTCGCGGGCTTCTCTTCGATGGACAGCGCGCGGAACGACTCGTCGAACTCGACCACGCCATATCGCTCGGGATCATGCACGTGGTACGCGAAGACCGTTGCGCCATCCGTTTGTGCATTGGCGCGCTCGAGCTGCTTGGCGAGGTCGTGCCCATAAAAGATGTTGTCGCCGAGAATCAGCGCCGACGGATCATTGCCGACGAATTCACGGCCAATGATGAACGCCTGCGCGAGACCATCGGGCGACGGCTGCACGGCGTACTGGATATTCATGCCCCACTGCGCGCCGTCGCCGAGCATCGCCTCGAAACGCGGCGTATCCTGCGGCGTCGAGATGATCAGCACATCGCGGATGCCGGCGATCATCAGCGTCGACAGCGGGTAATAGATCATCGGCTTGTCGTAGACCGGAAGCAGCTGCTTCGAGACGACGTGCGTAATTGGATAGAGACGCGTGCCCGAGCCGCCGGCGAGAATAATGCCCTTGCGTGCCATCGTTCCGCCCTTACGCGCGCTGCGCGTAGTTCGTTTCGACCCACTTGCGGTACTCGCCCGAAGCGACTTCGTCGACCCATTCCTGATTGTCGAGATACCACTGGACGGTCTTCGCGAGGCCCGTTTCGAATGTTTCGGCGGGCTTCCAGCCGAGTTCGCGTTCGAGCTTGCGAGCGTCGATCGCATAACGGCGGTCGTGGCCCGGACGGTCCGTCACGTAGGTGATCTGGTCGCGATACGAGCCCTGCGCTTTCGGACGCTTCTGGTCGAGCAGATCGCACAGCGTATGCACGACTTCGAGGTTCTTCTTCTCGTTCCAGCCGCCGACGTTATATGTCTCACCCGGCACGCCGCGCGCCAGCACTTCGCGGATCGCGCTGCAGTGGTCGCCGACATACAGCCAGTCGCGCACGTTTTGACCGTCGCCGTAGACGGGCAGCGGCTTGCCCGCGAGCGCATTGGCGATCATCAGCGGGATGAGCTTTTCGGGGAACTGATACGGTCCGTAGTTGTTCGAGCAGTTGGTCGTCAACACGGGCAAGCCGTACGTGTGGTGATACGCGCGCACCAGATGGTCCGATCCCGCCTTCGTGGCCGAATAGGGGCTGTTCGGCGCGTACGGCGTGGTTTCGGAGAATTGCGGGTCGGTGGCCGACAGCGAGCCGAACACTTCATCCGTCGATACGTGCAGGAAGCGAAATGCCGCTTTGTCTGCATCGTTCAACGTGTTCCAGTACGATCGGGCCGCTTCGAGCAGCGTGAAGGTGCCGACCACGTTGGTCTGCACGAAATCGGCCGGCCCATGGATAGAGCGGTCGACGTGGCTTTCGGCCGCGAAATGCAGCACGGCGCGCGGCTTGTGTTCGGCGAAGAGTCTGTCCAGCGTGTCACGATCGCAGATGTCGGCGCGAACGAACACATGACGAGGATTATCCTGTTGAGATTTCAACGTGCCCAGGTTGCCTGCATAGGTGAGCTTGTCCAAATTCAGGACCGGCTCGTCGGAGGCATTCAACCATTCAAGCACGAAATTGGCGCCAATAAAGCCGGCACCGCCCGTTACCAGGATCATGGGATTCCTTCTAGAGATTATCTTGGCCGAGTGGCCGGACGCGGCGCAGCGGCGGCGACAGGTAATTATTGCCTGATTGGCCAGACCCGCCGGCAAAACTGACCGGAGTCACATGGGCGCACGTGGGTACGTAACCGGCCATTATAAAGGTGTCGATGAGAAACACCAGAGCACTAACAATCTGATGCAGTTCGTCAATCAAGCAAGAGAAAGCATCCAGCCGATGGTGTCTTTCAGATCGATGGCAGGCATCTCCGGCACGACGCGATTCAGACGCTCCGCGGAGCCGACCAGCATTTTGACTTCGTTTTGACGGACGAAAGCGGGATTGACGCGCACCTCGATATCGTGCCCCGATACTTCTCGCGCGATCTCAAGAATCTCCGTGAGGGTGCGTGGACTGCCGCTGCAAACATTGAGCACTTCGCCCGCGACAGGCGCCTCGAGCAACGCCCGATACGCCTGCGACACCATCCGCACATCGGAAAAATCGCGCGCGACGTCGATATTTCCTAGCTCGATAACGGGCCGTCGACGGACAAAATGGGAAACGATTTTCGGCACCAGGAATCGCTCGGACTGCCCGCGCCCTGTGTAATTGAAAGGCCGTGTGACAACGATCGGCAGCCGGTCGAACCACGTCCGCACGAGGTGCTCCATCGCCAGCTTGCTCGCCGCGTAGTGATTGACAGGCGCGGGGGCCGTGTCCTCGTCGACGACGCCTTCGGCATTGCCGTAGATATTCGCGCTGCTCGCGATCAGGATCTTGCGCGGCTCGTGTCCGACGTCGATGCACGCCTGCAGCAAGTTCGTCGTGCCGATCACGTTGACGTTGTACATTTCCAACGGATCGTCGTGCGCGACGAAGCTGATCGCCGCGAGATGGACGATGAACGCGGGTTTCAGTTCGCCGATCAGGCGTCGGCAGTCGGACAGCGACGTGATGTCGAGCGCGCGTTCGCCCGCCTGCGGCTCGCCCGCCGTCGTGCCGATGACTTCGTAGCCCGCGTCGGCGAGTTCCTGTCGCACGTAAGCCCCCGTGAAGCCGCTCGCCCCCGTGACAAGTACGCGATGGATGACTGGCTCAGACGGATGCCGCAAACCGCTTTCCTCCGTAATCTGACTGCGTTTCACGCAAAGGTCGCCGATTTTTCAGACAAATCGTGAAAAGGCATTTTGACGGTCAGAAAGTGATCAAAAAGTCCGAAAAAAATCAAAATAATTCCGCGCTTGCGTGGCGATTTCTGCGCGCTCGGCGCTGGTGCAGAAAACGTCTGACCATGCCGACGCTCGCCGACACGTAGCCGCGGAACGCGCGCTATCATGTCGCGTTGTGCAATGCAGCCAGCCGCAGCCGTTTCGGACGGATCGCCGGGCGAATGCCCGCCGCGCCGCAACCGTTCGCAGCTCGCTCCCCGGACACCACTTCTTCCCGATGACCGCTTCCACCCCTTCCGCTCCCCTCGCTTTCGGTGACCTGCAGGGCTGCCGTACCCAGTTCCAGCAACTGCTCGCGAAGGCTGCGCCGCCCGCCGACGCGCCGCTCTGGTTCGCCGGCGACCTGATCAACCGGGGCCGCGAATCGCTAGCGACGCTGCGCGATATCGTCGAGTTCGGCGAGCGCGCGGTGCCCGTGCTCGGCAATCACGATCTGCATCTGCTGTCGGTATCGGCGGGAATCAGAAAGTCCAAGAAAGGCGACACGATCGACGAAATTCTCTCGGCGCCCGACGCCGACGACCTGCTGCACTGGATTCGCCACCGGCCGCTCGCTCACTTCGAAAACGGCATGCTGCTCGTGCATGCAGGCGTGCTGCCGCAGTGGGACGTGCAACTGACGCTGGAACTCGCCGACGAACTGCAGCGCGCATTGCGCGCGCCAAACTGGAAAGAGACGCTCGCGGGCCTGTACGGCAACGAGCCGAGCCGCTGGAAACCGAGCCTCAAGGGCATCGACCGGCTGCGCATCACCTGCACGGCGCTTACGCGGATGCGCTTTTGCAACGCCGACGGCGCGATGGATTTTTCGTCAAGCGGAAGCGTCGACTCGGCGCCTTCTGGCTTCATGCCGTGGTTCGACGTGCCCGGGCGCAAGACCGAGGACATCACGATCGTGTTCGGGCACTGGGCCGCGCTCGGCCTGACGGTCCGCGACAACCTGATCGGGCTCGATTCGGGCTGCGTGTGGGGAGAGCAGTTGTCGGCCGTCCGGCTGGCTCGATCGCCCGCCGAACGCACGGTCACGCAGGTGGAATGCGAAGGCTGCCGCGCCGTCGTGAACTGAGCGCGGCAAGTTCCGCACAAGTTCCGCAACAAGCGGCTGACGCGCTACGCGTGGCGCGTCAAATCGACATCGGGAGTCGGCGACGGTTGTGCCGCACGGCGTGCGGCGGCGTCGATGAATGCCTGCGTGCGGTCGACGATCTGGCCCGAACGATGCGCTTCGGGGTCCTGCAACGCGGCGAGCGCGGCGGCGACAGAAGCCTGTGCCTCGGCGGCCAGCAGGCGCCGGTCGGCGCCGGGCGCGAGCGCCGCGCCGACATACACATGCGCGGTGAGTGGACCGCCGCGCAGCAGCGCATCGAGCGACTGGCCAAGCGACATCTCGCCGATATACGCGGGCGCCGTCGACTGCCTGCCCTGCGCGTCTTCGTACATCAGGCACACCGGCTGCACGGGACGCGACGCCGATACCGCCGCCTGGAACATGTTCGCGTGGAACGGCAGCAACTGCACGCCGTCGGACGTCGTGCCTTCCGGGAACACGCACATCAGTTCGCCCGCGTTCAGCCGGTTGGCGAGGTCATGCATGATGCGCTTCGCATCGCTGCGCTTCTCGCGCTGGATGAACACGGTGCCGAGTTGCTGCGCGCACCAGCCGACCACAGGCCACTTGCGGATCTCGGCCTTGGACAGGAACGGCGTCGGCCGCCACGCATTGATCACGTAGATATCGATCCACGAAATGTGATTCGCGACGACCAGCACGCCTTCGTCGAGCCGCGCGCCGTCGTTGTGCACGACGAGACGCATGCCGCATAGCTGCAGCATCCGCAGCGACCACGCGCGATTCAGTTCCAGACGCTGCTGTGGCGTCGCGCGCGGAAATCGTGTCCAGACCGTCCACATGCCGTGCAGCAGATGCACGACCAGCCGAGCCTTGCGTAACGCGAGCTTCATGTCGAAGTTCTTCCGCTTGTCTTCCAATACGGTTGCGCCGCGCGATCAGCGCTGCTCGAAGGCGATCTGCCCAGACACGACCGTCGCGCGCACGCGCGCCGGCAGTTCGTAGCCAAGGAACGGCGTGTTGTGCCCCTGGCTCTTCAGTGCGCGCGGCTCGATGCGCCAATGCGCGTTCCGGTCGAACACGCACAGATCGGCCGTCGCGCCCGGCTCGATGCGGCCGGCGGGCAGCTTGAGCACGTCGGCGGGCGCGGCCGTGATGCGGTTGAGCGCCTGCGCGAGCGGGACGTTGGCCTCGTCGGCCCACTTTACCGTCAGCGACAGCAGCAGTTCCAGGCCCGTGGCGCCCGGCGTCGCCTCGGCGAACGGCAGCAGCTTTTCGTCGTCGTCGACGGGTGTGTGGTCGGAGCAGATCGCGTCGATCGTGCCGTCCACGAGGCCAGCCCGGATCGCTTCGCGATCGCGCTGCGAGCGCAGCGGGGGATCGAGCCGAAACTGCGCGTCGAAATAGCCGATGTCGATATCGATCAGATGCACGTGATTGACCGTGACGTCGCAGGTCACGGGCAAGCCTTCCGCCTTCGCGGCGCGCATCAGCTCGACGCCCGCCGCCGACGACACATGCGACAGATGCACGCGTGCGCCCGTCACGCGCACGAGTTCGAAGATCGTATGCAGCGCGATCGTTTCCGCCGAAACAGGCACGCCCGACAGCCCGAGCCGCGACGCGAGCGCACCGCTCGCCGCGACGCCGCCCTTCGCGAGATACGCATCCTGCGGGCGCAGCCATACTGTGTAGCCGTACGTGTTCGCGTACTGCAGCGCGCGCAGCAGCACCTGCGTATCGACGATGGGCGTATCGGCCTGCGAAAAGCCGACGCAGCCGGACTCCGTTAACTCGACCATCTCGGTGATCACCTGCCCCTTGAGGCCGACAGTCAGCGCGCCGAGCGGATAAACATGCGCGCGGTTCAGATTGCGCGCGCGAAACTTGAGCATCTCGACGAGGCCCGGCTCGTCGAGCACGGGATCGGTGTCCGGCGGACAGACCAGACTCGTCACGCCGCCCGCGAGCGCCGCCGCCATCTCAGATTCGAGCGTCGCCTTGTGCTCGTAGCCGGGCTCGCGCAGCCGCGCCGACAGATCGACGAAACCGGGCGCGACATACTGGCCCTTCGCGTCAATGGTTCTCGCCGGGTTGAAATCGGCGGGCGCGCTGCCGAGCGCGACGATCTTGCCCGCCGCGATGAACACGTCCTGCTGTTGTTCCGTGCCCGCTGCCGGATCGATCAGCGTGCCGCCCTGAATATGAATCTTCATGCGCTGCCTTTTTCCCTGCCTATGCCTGATGAAGTTGCGCGGACCGCGCGAATCAGTCGTTATTGCCCGCGACGATGCCCATCACGGCCATGCGCACCGCAATACCAAACGTCACCTGGTTGAGAATCACCGATTGCGGACCGTCCGCGACCTGCGAATCGATTTCGACGCCGCGATTCATCGGGCCCGGATGCATGACAATCGCATCGGGCTTCGCGAGCGCGAGACGCTCGGGCGTGAGGCCCCAGCTCTTGAAGTACTCTTGCGCCGACGGCAGCAACGCGCCGCTCATCCGCTCGTTCTGCAGGCGCAGCATGATGATCACGTCGACGTCTTTCAGCCCTTCGTCGAGGTTGTGGAACACGCGCACGCCCATCTGTTCGAGGCCGCCGGGCAGCAGCGTGCGCGGGCCGATTGCGCGCACTTCGGGCACGCCCAGCGTGGTGAGCGCGTGAATGTCGGAGCGCGCGACGCGCGAATGCAGAATGTCGCCGACGATCGCCACGCGCAGATTCGTGAAATCGCGCTTGTAATGGCGGATCGTGTACATGTCGAGCAGGCCTTGCGTCGGGTGCGCGTGACGGCCGTCGCCGGCGTTGATCACATGCACGTGCGGCGCGCAATGCTCGGCGATCAGGTACGGCGCGCCGCTCGACGCGTGACGCACGACGAACATATCGGCATGCATCGCCGACAGGTTGTTGATCGTGTCGAGCAGCGACTCGCCCTTGCTCGTTGAAGAAGCGTTGATGTTGAGGTTGATCACATCCGCCGACAGCCGCTTGGCGGCGATCTCGAACGTGGTGCGCGTGCGCGTCGAGTTTTCGAAGAACAGGTTGAACACCGATTTGCCGCGCAACAGCGGCACCTTCTTCACCTCGCGGTCGGTCACGCTGACGAACTGCTCGGCCGTATCGAGGATGTGCGTGACGATCGCGCGCGGCAAGCCTTCGATGGTCAACAGATGCTTCAATTCGCCGTTCTTCGTGAGCTGCGGATTGCCCTTCAGGAAGCCGTAGCGAAAACGGTCCGTCGACGCGGCGCTATCGGTCGAATCGGTGGAACCTTGGGAAACCGGGTTGGGCGTGTTCATGCGTATTCCTGAGTCAGACCTGGACTGCGGGTCGTGCTGAAGCTGTTCAATGCTGCGGTTCTGCGTTTCTGGGTGCGCATTTGCGTACGTTCGCGCCCTTCACACGCGCCGGACGAGAAGCCTTGCGCGCGCCGACGCATGCGGGCGCGCTCGGCCTCAATCCGCGCGAGGCTCGGTGTGAAACGCGAAGCGCTCGCCGTCGCGCGTCAGCACTAGCGTCGAATGCGCGGGGACGTCGATCGTGCCGCCGATAAAGCGCGCCGCGACGGGCAATTCGCGCCCGCCGCGATCGGCGAGCACGGCCAGTTCCACCGACGCCGGACGTCCATAGTCGTAAAGCTCGTTCAAGGCGGCGCGCACGGTGCGGCCCGTGTACAGCACGTCGTCGACGAGCACGATGCGGCGGTTGTCGACCTCGAACGGCAGCGACGTGGGACTGGCCTGCGTGTGCAGCCCTTTCTTTGCATAGTCGTCGCGATGCAGCGCCACATTGACGACGCCGAAGGTCGGCAAGTTCAGGTCTTTGGCGAGACGCTCGGCGAGCCACGCGCCGCCGCTGTAGATGCCCGCGAGCACCGCGCCGTCCTGGCCACCCAGCGCGTCGCCATAGGCGGCGTGAATCTGCTCGAGCACGGCGCGATACAGCGCCTCGGCGTCAATGGAGCTCATGATCGTCGGAGAGTCCGTCCAGATATTGCTGAAGAATGATGCTCGCGGCTTCGGCGTCGAGCATGCCGGCCTGGCGCGAGCCGGCGCGGATGCCCGCCTCCGCCTCGACGGACGAGTAGCGCTCGTCCACCCACGAGACGGGCAGATTGAAGCGGCCGTTCAACTGGTTGCCGAAGCGTTTGGCGAGCTGGGTTCGTTCGTGCGGCGTGCCATCGGGATGCATCGGCAGGCCGACGACGAGGGCATCAGGCTTCCATTCGTCGATCAGCTTGCCGACGGCCTCGAAGCGATATTCGCGACTGCGGTTTTGCACCACCACGAGTGGCCGCGCGCTGCGCGTGAGCGAATTGCCGACGGCCACGCCGATGCGCTTTTCGCCATAGTCGAACGCAAGCAGCGTCGCTTCGCGTCCGGCCAAAACGCTCATGCGTGCCCCGCTTCGCCGGAAAGCATCGACGACGAAATGCCGAGCAGCGCGAGCGCGGCTTCGAAGCGGTCTTCGGCGGGGACGTCGAACACGATTTTCGGATCGGCCTGAACCGTGAGCCAGCCATTTTTCGAGATTTCATCTTCCAGCTGGCCCGCGCCCCATCCGGCATGGCCGAGCGTCAGCAGAAAACGCTCCGGCCCTTTGCCGCTCGCGACGGCTTCGAGCACGTCTTTGGAGGTGGTCATTTCGAGCCCGCCCGGTACCTGCATCGACGACGTATAGCTGCTCTCCGATGCGTCATGCAGCACGAAGCCGCGTTCCGTCTGCACCGGGCCGCCGAAATACACGGGAACATGCAACAGGGGCTCGATCTCGAGCTTGAGATCGATGCGATTGAAGAGCGCCTGAAGATCAATGTCGGTCGGCCGGTTGATGACGAGGCCGAGCGCGCCGCGCTCGCTGTGATCGCAAAGGTAGACCACCGTTCCTGAAAACGTGGGGTCCGCCATGTTGGGCATGGCGATCAGGAACTGGTTGGTCAGATTGATGCGATCGTTACTCTTGGGCATAGGTGGAATTTTAGCAAAGACAGTGCGCGACTGCGGGGCTGCGCAATGCGCCGAAAATCGTGCAGCAACACGACGGGGAAACCCGCCAGCGACCTGTCTGCAACGGCGCGCGGCCCGAAAACCGCAGTCCATGAACCTGCACTCTATCACGCGCTTTGGCCTTGCCGGGAAGGAGCAACGTGCGCTATCGGGCGGCTCGCGGCATAGGCCCGGCGCCCTTCGCCATCCGATGCGGCATGTCCGTGTCCGTCAGGCGTCGCCCTGCTCGATTGCTCGCGTCAACGAAGCCAGAACGGCCGGCCGCGGACTGCGGTGCGACGCCCGCCGCGACCTTGTGCAGCATCGCGCGCAGCGCTTCTGCGGCGGCTTCGAGATCAACTGCTTGTGCAGCCAGATGTTCATGGACGCTGAATCGTTCATGTCGCCGCCGTACTTCAGTTCGCCTGCCAGCGCTTTGCGGTGCTCGAG